>NZ_FUIH01000006.1:0-300000 GCF_900162695.1 Virgibacillus siamensis | reverse complement strand
CGTCCACACGTAGTCCGGCAGGCTTCCACCCAAACTTGGCTGTAAAACAGGTTGTTGCTTGTAAGACTTTTCAACTGCACGTTTTATAGCACTAACCCCTATAGAATCATAAGGGGTACGGGATGGTCTCATGGCACCATGCCGTTTCAACTCTATATCAGGAGCATGTTTCATGACGTGCTTTTCCAGCTTGCTAAGGATATCATCAGGGTCTTGATCAACTATCAACCGCATGTCCAGTTTCAACTTTGCCTTGGAAGGAATGATTGTCTTTGTGCCTTCTCCGCCATAACCACTGTGAAAACCCGCAATATTCATCGTAGGCTCAAAAATTAAGTTTTGGTAATATTCGTCACGGGACATATCAAACCCTTGATAGCCGGTATGTTCAGCTAATCGATTCTTATCAAATGGCAAGTTGGATATTAAGTCTAAATCATGTTTGCCTGGCTGACGAATGTCATCATAAAACCCTTCAATTAAGATTCTTCCCTTATTGTCACGCATTGTATTTAGCAGTTTAACCAATTCCCAGGCAGGATTAGGGATAATATTCCCTTTATTACCGGAATGGTTATCCCAATCCGCGCCTTTAGCCGCTAGCTCCACATAAAGCATTCCACGTACTCCCAAAAGAACAAACGGTGCTCCACTTTCATGCATTGGCCCGTCGGACGTATAAACAAGGTCAGCTTTTAATAATTCACGATTCGTCTGAACAAATTGAGCAAGATTAGGGCTTCCGCTCTCTTCTTCACCCTCAAAAACAAACTTTATATTAATTGGAAGCTTCCCGAAAATTTCTTTATAACTTTTAATAGCAAGTAATTGCGCCATCAATTGTCCTTTATTGTCACCAGCACCCCGGCAAAAAATTTTCCCGTTTTTGATGGTCGGCTCAAAAGGAGGTGTATTCCACTCATCAATCGGATCGGCAGGTTGAACGTCATAATGTCCGTAAATCAGAAGCGTGAAATTATTTGTTTTATTCATTAATTCCCCATAGACTACCGGATGCCCATCTGTTTCTATCAGCCTTGTTTTGATTCCGATATCTTCCATTATTCGGTTTAACAGTGCGCTGCATGCTTCTATCCCTTCATTTTCCGCGCTTACACTTTTTTGTCTTAATAGGGAAAATAATAGATCAAGATATTCTTCTCTTTTGTTTGCAACCAATTCTTGCACCTGGCGTATGCTCATCATAAATCACTCCTGCTCCCTTTAAGTCACAGTTGCCTGCATGGGTGACCTTTTTCCCAGTTCAGTGTGCCTTCTGTTAAGTTCATAACAATACTAAAAATAGTTTCGCTTATTCGTTCTCCCTTCTTCTCGTCTTCGGGAGATATATGGCGGCAAATAGAATGCGGATAATTTGTATGATCTGACAAAACCCGAAATACATTCGTGTCAGTAATCTGTTGCTTATCAAAATCTGTCAGTAATTTATTTGCAACGTCGTACCGGATATAGGAATCTGATTTTGCATCCTCCTTAACTTTTTCTTTTAGCTGTTCAGACAAAATATGATTTGTATGTGCAATAAAATTTTTGTCAGTTGCTATTCGGGCGGTATGGATTGGAGATACTTCAAGTCCTGCCATTTCTCCTGTTTTTGCTGCGATTAAAAAATGTGCCGGAGAGGCCATTTGATTCCTACCAACCCGCGATACAGCTTCTTCAATGGAAGTTGATTCCAGGACTGCCCTCAATCCCAAATGAATTGGCACTTTCTTTGCCGACGTATTCGTTACCAAGGCATTAAGGCAGACACCTATCCCCTCACTGTTGCAGCCAATCTTACCGATAATCCCTGCTTCTGAAACCATATTTATGGAAGGACAATTTTCCTTATCCAAATGCAAGTGAACCAAAGATTTAAATTGGGTTGATGTCCAATCCCAATTTTGGGCCAGCCACATGTTTGATGTGTACCTGTCCAATATTGAAAATGCAGTACATCCATCAGGAACATTGGTTAATACAATTTCACTTCTTGCATTAATTGCCAATATATCTTCAAAAGTAACACCTGCTCCTTTTGCTAAACCTTCCATTTCATAAAGATAATCAGCATTATATTGCTCAATCGCATCAACATGAAGTAATGCTTTATTACATGCCTCCTTCCAAGACATACTCGAATGGTTATAAAACATTTCCTCATACGTTTCAAGGGTGAAATGGACCTGTTCTTTCGCCCCTGAACCATGTTCAAAGCCCATTTCATAAGAAGATCCCGATAACTTCAAAGATGGCGTTTCAACATCTGACATCTGCTAATCCCCCTTTTTATTTAAATGAGTTAAGGTTTTTAAAACTGTTTTCAATAGTATCTCAGAACCAGGTACAATCATGTCGTGATTAAATGTCATATATGGGTGGTGCAAACCCGGTTTTAAATCACACCCAAGTCCCAAAAGAGTTGCCTTTAAATCCGGTTTCTTAAACGTATAAAAATGAAAGTCCTCACTGCCGCTGGTAACAACAGGCGGTGCAATATTTTCTTCTCCTAAAACCTCTCCAATGGATTCGGACATTATTTTTTGGGCATTTTTATCAGAATTGGCTGAAGCGGTCGCTGAACCAATGTCCAACTCAATAGGTACATTGTAAAACGCTGATACCGATTGAACTGATTGCTTAACCTTGCTGGCCAATTCGTCAATGACATCGTTACGTTGAGCCCGAATATCAATACTGAATGCCGCACTGCCGGGAATCACATTCGAGCTTTCCCCGCCGGCCTGAAACTTCGTAAACTTTATGGAGTGTGGAACTTGCGGGTCGGCATGAATATGGTTAAGTTTTTGCAACAGTTCCGCCCCGACCTCTATTGCGTTGACGCCTAGGTGTGGCCGAGCTCCATGCGTATCTTCCCCCTTTATTTCCCCGCTGATGTGCTGTCCCGCGCCATGCAAAATTGCCGGAGCTGCCATATTGTCTTTCACTTCATGGACGGGCCTTAAATGAACACCATACATATAACTGACATCATCAATAACGCCCTTTTCAATCATTTTAAGCGCACCCGTTCCTTTTTCTTCAGCGGGTTGAAAAATGAATCGAATCGTTCCCTGTGGAAGTGAATCCATTTCACTGATTTTTAAAAGAACCCCAAGTACCATGGACATGTGTGAATCGTGACCGCATGAATGATTGGCACAAAATCTTCCGTTAACTTCCTGCCAGAGAGCATCCATATCTGCTCTGACAGCAACTACAGGATCACCATTTCCTATCTCCCCAATTACCCCTGTACAATCATCAAAAGTAGTTATCTTGCATCCATGGTTCTCCAAAATCTGTTTAATATAGTTTGTCGTTTCGGTTTCATGCCAACTGATTTCGGGATGATTATGCAAGTGCTCAAAAATATTCATTATCTTATTATCGATTGGATCTGTTTTCATGACGTTTATCTCCTTGTCCTCATAATTTAAAATTACCTTTAATTCTGTTTTCTTCAACCTTTTGTTTGGCCTTCATGGTACGTTCAGGTTCGAGTTGACTTATGCCGGAAACGATTGCATTTAACAATGAGAAGACGACTGGTGCTGTTTCTGAATTCATTCTTTCCGGAAAATGGACAGTGTACAATATGTCGGCATATTCCGAAATGGGAGCAATACGGGAGTCAGTAAATCCAATAATCAGCCACCCGCGTTTTTTCGCTTCTTCGGCAAGTAACAGTGTCTCCACAGAGTAGGCGTGAAATGAAAAAACAACCAGCACTTTCGCCTTGCTTCCTTCTTCCATATGTATATCCAAATCCGGCCGAAATAAATGTGCATTTAAACCAATAGATAATAGCGCATATGTCAGCCAATGTGCCATTGAAAAAGTATAGCGGAGCCCGGATACAAGAATCCGCTCTGAATACGCTAAAGCACGTATTGTTTCATTGAACTCATGTTCATTTAAACTGGACGATGTTTTCTGTATATTGATTTGATCATGACGCATGATCTGCTGATACATTGGTTCTCCAACCTGTTGCTCATCAATTTTGTACGTATTAAAAATACGTTTTTGTTCAAAAACATGTTCCCTTACCTCTTGCTGCAACTCACTGTATCCGCGATACCCCAATGCAATACAAAGCCGGACCACCATTGTTTCACTGACGCCAATCGATTCACCCACTTTTTTTGCAGGATTGGCTGCAAATGCCATAGGTTCTTCCAACAAATAGGACGCTACTTTTTTAAGGCCGCTGGTAAGGGTTGCATAGTTTTTATCAATTTTTTCTTGAAATGTTGTCATATAAGACCCCTCTCAAAAATAAAGGAAAATAATTAAAAATGACTTGATTTAAAGTTAATACTTTATTATAATCTATCACAACGTTTTATTTTTTTCAACAATTCAAAAAAGGAGGAAATCCATATGTCAGCAAATCAAGAAAACACACCTGGCAGGAAAAAGAAAAAGTTTGCGATGCCCGATGCATACATTATCATGCTATTCATTATGCTTTTAGCAGCACTGGCAACATACTTTCTACCCTCAGGTGAGTTCGAACGTGAAAAGCAAGGGGATATAACCGTTGTTGTGCCAAACAGCTTTCATTCTGTAGAAGGAAGTCCTACAGGGATTTTAGACTTTTTCCTTTCCATTCAAAATGGGTTGGTGGAAACTGCAGGAATTGTATTCCTCGTATTAATTATAGGTGGTACATTTGCTGTTATTGAATCAACAGGAGCAATTAATGCCTCTATTATGAAAGCAGTCAACAAAACTAAAAACAAAGAATACCTTCTAATAATTTTCGTTGGATTTTTGCTGATGATCGGAGGGCTGACAGGTGCAATTGCGAATGCAGTTATTGCATTTATACCAATCGGCATTATCCTTGCCAGAGCATTGGACTTGGATGCCATATCCGGTGTGGCCATGATTAAATTATCAGCTTATGTAGGATTCAATACGTCATTTATGAGTCCGTTCACAGTTCTTATTGCACAAGACATTGCGGGATTGCCTTTGTATTCCGGTATTGTGTTTCGCTGCATAATGACCGTTATTGTCTTTGTCGTTACGATTGGTTACATTTGCTGGTATATCAACAGGGTGAAAAATGATCCTGAGAAAAGTCTGATGGCTGGAAATCGTTTTCCGGCAGGGGATGATGTAAGTGAGAAAGCTGAAAAGAATGAAGTTAATCTTAAATTCACAGGTCAGCACAAACTAATTTTACTGTTTGTTGCGGCGGCTATTATATTTTATATTGTTGGTGCCCTTCAATACGGCTGGTCCTTAAACCATATGGCAGCTATTTTTATTATCATTGCAGTTGGTACAGGACTGATTGCCAAAATGTCTCCAAATGATGTAGTCGGACACTTTATGGGCGGTGCCAAAAACCTGGTTTATGGCGCGTTAATTATTGGGCTTGCACGCGCAATTGTCATTGTTATGCAGAACGGAAAGATTTTAGATACGATTGTACACTGGCTGGCAGTGGCAATGGAGCCATTTTCATCTGTATTTGGTGCAATCGCAATGTTTATTGGTAACTCACTGTTTGCATTACTTGTTTCTTCCGGAAGTGGTAACGCTGTAGTCATGATGCCAATATTAACACCATTGTCTGACTTAATGGAAATTCCAAGACAGGTTGCTGTAACAGCATATCAGCTTTCGGATGGTTTTATGAACAGCATTACACCTGCATCCGGGGTATTGTTGGCTTGCTTAGCTATCGGTAAAGTACCTTGGACAAAATGGGTCAAATTCATGCTTCCACTTATCGGAGCATGGTATGCTTTATCCATCATATTCCTGGTAATTGGTGTGCTGATTGGGTGGGGACCTAATTATTAAGAGTGTGCTATCCTGAATATATTTTGAGGAAAATTTTAAAAGGGCAATACTGAAATAAAACATTCAGTATTGCCCTTTATTGCTTAACTGATGGTACCCAATAGTATGTAATAATCATGAATGACATCAAACCATCTTATGTTTATTATTTATTTTCATCCCCTGCTTGCCTTAGAACTGTCTCTTAATACGAAAGATCATTCCTCAGGCAGATCTGTATTTCCTTCCCCTTGTTTTGCATTAAATTTCCACTTAAGATTGACAGTATCGCCCTGGTATTGATTTTGCGGCTCGCCACTGTCAACAAATTCAAATTGAACAGCAAACAAATTTTCTTCGCCTGCTTTTAACCCGGCTCCGTGGCCATCAGCTTCCGGATCGATCACATTTGCTTCGACCAAACTAAGCGGGTTTTCTTTTAATTCTGCCAATGTGGTCTCAAAGACAACTGTATAACCTTTCGAATCGTTAATAAGGAAATTCAACTCAATTTGTTCGCCGAAGTCACCTGTATTATCCCCTTTTACATCCGTTACACTATATTCTGTATTTAAGAGGATCTCGCTCATATCAAGGCTTCCAATATTGCCCAGTTCAAACTCGCGAACAACTTTATCACCAGGTTTCATGTTATCCAAATTAATAATCGTTGCTTTACTTGTGGAAAGGTCTAAAGTTCCGGCCGCGAATGTATTATTGGTCACTTCCTGGTCACTGAAATATGCGAATGTTCCACCCCCTACTAATGAAAGTCCAAGTGCCGCTGACGCAATACCTAAACCTAATTGTTTCTTAATGCCCATTACTCACATTCCCCTTTTCCTACCTACTATTGAAATAGGTAATATTTTTTATTTTGAACCCATAAAAGGATTTCAAGCGTCAGTTGATGATGTTCCTTCCTTTTTCTTACGTCCATCTATTTGTTTAAAAGCTCTCCAAATCGTGATGACAGAATAAATAATAAGCAAAATTCCCGGCAGGACTACCAACAGTGCAGTTCCCTCTTTCGATTGGGCAAAGTGCATAAAATAACCAACAAATGGAACTGTAAATCCCGTATAAACGGCTTCAACATTTTGCGCGAGAACTGGTTTCGCATCGGGATTATCGTTGTTGTCACCTTTTGTAATATATTTTGGCTGTTTATCGGTACCCTTAACTGCGTATATGCGGTGCGTGACAGTCATTTTTTTATCTCTCTTAAACGTAATGACATCACCTTTTTTTAATTTGGATCCCTCATTAACAGGTTTAACCGCAATGATTGATCCGGTCTGAAAAGTTGGCTCCATTGACCCTGATAAAACCGTCTTAAATTGATAACCGAAAATGTTGGGTTCGCCACCGGAAAGCCTTGATGACATAACAACAAAAACCATGGAAATTAATAGGATAAATAATATTGTTGTCACTGTGCCGCTTATCCATTTTTTTAGTGTTCGTAATTTCATTTTAACCCTCCCTTTGATGCAAATTCTCTTTAGTTCCAGTGTCATGCTTACCTATTTTTTCCTGATCTTGGTCATCATGTTTCTTTTCGGTCCGGCCATTACTGTCTGATTCTTTTTTAATAGTTTCTTCCGTATCACTGTCTTTTTTGGCGGTATCTTTTTTACCATCCTTTTTTCCTGTTGCATTCGTTTGGTCCTGCTTTTCCCCGGTTTCCGTATCAGGTGATTCTTTTTGTTCATCGTTGTTCGGCTTATCGTTATTTTCGTTATCCATTTTTTCTTGTTTGTTATGTTCATCTGTAGAATTTTGCTTGGTGTTTTCATCTGTGGAATCATTCTTGTCTCGTTTTTCCGGTTCTGATATATCTTTCTCTACTTCCCATGTCGCTGCCGTTATGGAACCTGATGCCTTTTCTGTATCGGTGAAGTATGCGTTGGTAGGGGTAGTGACATTCATAAACCCAATCAATGTAATCAACAGGAAGATGCCTATTTGCAGACAAAAGATGGAGGGCCAGTGTTTATGTATAAAAGAACTTATTTGCTTATTTTTAATGGTGATCGCTACCTCCCTGATAATTCTTCTTATTAATAAATTTGTTCGCCATTAAGTTACTAAATCCTTTATTTTCCTGCAACATACTACAAAATAGATAAAAAGTAGTGCGTTTGTGACAAAAAAAACAGGACTTTTTTAGGTAATTTGAATCATCGTTGCATGGAGACGGTGGGTATCCATGCATTAGTTGTACAGGACTGAAATCAATAATAAAGCGCGGGGAAACGAAATGTCGTTTCCCCGCGCTTTATTTGATCGATTTTGCATATTTTGAGCATTTTCCATGCTTCAACGCTTCATTCGCTCATTGATACTATGCTGCAGAAACAAAATCTCATCAGCAAGATTTTGCAGCCTTTTGGCAACCAGATTATCGATAATTTCTTCACTTTCCAAACTGAAACAATCATTCTGAACAAAAACATTTCCTGTTGGGATTAGCCCTTTGAAATAGGAAAGGACAGGTTTCAGCTGATACTCGGTTACAAGAAAATGTTTTTCAGATAAGCCGGTTGCTACAATCCCGGTAACTTTATTTTTAAAAGCGTATTCCGGAAGGTGATCCAGCAGATTTTTTAATACTCCGGAGATGGAAGCTTGATAAATCGGTGTACCAAATACTAAACAGTCTGCAGACAAGATTTTGTCAGCCACCGGCCACGTATCATCATTAAAGTATGCAAGCGGGGATCCGTCAGCAAATGACAAATCATAATCCCTTAAATCAATTAGTTCAGTCTTCAATGATGGATCTATAAGCTCCGCAGCTGCAAGCACATCATAAACAGCCTGCGATGTTTTATTTCCAGCCAATGTTCCTGATACGCCAACTAACTTCAACATTACGCCCCCAGTTCCTATAATTTTTTAATGCTTATGTAATCATTATTCTAACATAAGAAATCGAAAGGGACAGAACTTTGACACTTTGGGGGGAAGATGGATAATTGGGCTGAATTCGTGGATATCGGCGTCATGGATATCTGTTTATGACAGCACCACCAAGACATTAGTTCATGTGAAATTTTTCCAAAAAGAGCACTCTATTACCTTGAAAGGGTGGAGACACTGACTCACAAACGACAACCTTTATAAGGAAAAAATGAAAAGAGACGCCTTCGCAAAAGTCAGTGACTTATACGAAAACGCCCTTTCCAAAGTAAAATCAAATGTTATTTTCGTGTTGCATATATTAGAAAACCTCTATAAGCTGTTAGGGGCGACTATTACATCATTCCCGGCATTCCGCCGCCCATTCCGCCCATATCAGGCATTCCGCCGCCTGCGTTATCTTCTTCAGGCAGGTCAGCTACAACTGCTTCTGTAGTCAGGAACATCGCTGCTACAGATGCTGCGTTTTGCAATGCTGAGCGGGTAACTTTTGTTGGGTCAACGATTCCTGCTTCGACCATGTTTACGAAGTCGCCTTCTGCAGCGTTGAAACCAACACCAACTTTTTCTCCTTTAAGACGTTCAACAATGATGGATCCTTCAAGACCGGCATTGTGTGCGATTTGACGTACTGGTTCTTCCAATGCACGAAGCACGATAGCTGCACCAGTTGCTTCGTCGCCAGTAAGTTTTAATTCGCCGATTTTGCTTAGTACGTTTACAAATGCCGTACCGCCACCGGAAACGATACCTTCTTCAACTGCAGCACGGGTTGAGTTCAGTGCATCTTCAATGCGAAGTTTGCGCTCTTTCAATTCCGTTTCGGTTGCAGCACCAACTTTGATGACTGCTACACCGCCTGCAAGTTTTGCAAGACGTTCCTGCAGTTTTTCTTTATCAAATTCAGAAGTAGTTTCTTCAGCTTGTGCGCGGATTTGAGTTACACGCTGGGAAATTGCTTCAGGATTTCCTGAACCTTCAACAATTGTTGTGTTATCCTTTGTAACAACAACTTTGTTGGCACGTCCAAGCTGCTCCATTGTAGCGCTCTTCAGATCTAGACCAAGATCTTCCGTGATTACTTCTGCACCGGTCAAGACAGCAATATCTTCAAGCATTGCTTTACGGCGGTCACCGAAACCTGGTGCTTTAACAGTTACAGCGTTAAATGTACCGCGAAGTTTGTTCAGTACCAGTGTAGCAAGTGCTTCGCCTTCCACATCTTCTGCAATCAACAGAAGCGGTTTGCCTTGCTGAACAACTTGTTCCAGTACAGGCAATACTTCTTGAATGTTGTTGATTTTCTTATCTGTAATCAGAATGTACGGATCTTCCAGAACAGCTTCCATTTTATCCTGGTCAGTAACCATGTACGGAGAAGCATATCCGCGGTCAAACTGCATACCTTCAACAACTTCCAATTCCGTGTTGAAGCCTTTTGATTCTTCAATTGTGATAACACCGTCATTACCTACGCGTTCCATTGCTTCTGAAATCAGGCTGCCCACTTCTTCGTCACCGGAAGAAACGGATGCAACTTGTGCAATAGACTCTTTGCTTTCGATAGGCTCTGAAATAGTTTTTAAGTCACTTACAGCTGCATCAACTGCTTTTTCAATTCCGCGGCGAATACCAACAGGATTAGCGCCTGATGTAACGTTTTTCAAACCTTCTGTAATCATTGATTGTGCCAGAACAGTTGCAGTGGTAGTACCGTCACCTGCAACATCGTTTGTTTTGGATGCTACTTCAGAAACAAGCTGTGCACCCATGTTTTCGAAATGGTCTTCCAGTTCAATTTCTTTGGCAATTGTGACACCATCATTTGTAATAAGTGGTGAGCCGAATTTTTTATCCAGAACGACATTGCGGCCTTTTGGTCCCAATGTTACTTTTACAGCGTTTGCCAGAGTATCTACACCGCGAAGCATTGCGCGGCGGCCATCTTCACTAAATTTAATTTCTTTAGCCATATGAAAGTATCCTCCTTATAATCAATTAAATTATTTATGCGACATCCATTGTTAGCCGATAACAGCTAAAATGTCATTTTCTCGAAGAATTAAGTATTCTGTTCCTTCATATTTCACTTCAGTTCCAGCGAATTTAGAGAATATAATGCGATCTCCCTCTTTTACTTCAAGAGCAACCTTTTCCCCATTGTCTGTAACCTTGCCGGAACCTGCTGCAACCACTTTACCTTCCTGTGGCTTTTCCTTTGCAGAGTCTGGAAGTACAATACCGCTTGCAGTTTTTTCTTCTTGTTCAACAAGCTCGATGACAACACGATCTCCTAGTGGCTTAATCATGTGACAACCTCCTTAATTCGTCTCATTTATTTTCATTGTTAGCACTCGAATACATTGAGTGCTAAACCCAATTATTATAATAAATAATTCCAATCCAAAATGCAAGCGTTGACTTTTAAATTTTGCAACTTTTCTTTTGTATGTTCATCTGAACCATTCTATTATAACGCACGTGCAAATTATGATAAAATATTTATCAAGGTTTTTCTTAACAGATTGGAAATAAAGCAACGAAGGCTTTCACCGCAATTTTTCAGGTGGCTGCCCAAGTTTTCTAATATCCAATAAATGAGCTGCATACACTATAGCAATCAATGGATTAAAAGGAGTCATAATTTTGACGAAACGATACTGGTACGTGATTTTAACATATATTGTAATGCAATTTTCCGGGATTTTGTTTATCCCGCTTCTGTATTTCATAACACCGTTCAGTAAACAGGAATCGATGGTTACCTGGACCATCATCAGTTTCCTGGTTGGACTTGTTATCATTCTGTTCCTTATGAAACCTGACATGAAAACAGCCTACACGCGGGACGCTTCATCAGCAGGTATGATGGCGGTATGGGTGATTACCGGAGTTATTATGGCATATCTTGCACAGGGACTGGCGGGAGTGATTGAATCCAATGTATTCGGCATCAGGCCTGGTTCACAAAACACGGAGGCAATTATGAGCATTGCCCGGGCAGCACCGGTATTTATGATCATTCCGGCCTTGATTGCGCCAATCATGGAGGAAATTATCTTCCGTAAAATCATCTTCGGGGTGCTTTATAAACGGACAAACTTCTTTCTGGCAGCGTTGTTATCATCATTTATTTTCGGCATTATCCATGGGGAACCGGAACATATTCTCATTTATGCATCAATGGGATTTGTGTTTGCGTTTCTGTATGTGCAAACGAAACGGATTATCGTGCCGATTCTGGTACATATGCTGCTGAATTCCATTTCCGTCATTGTGCAGTTCTCCCTTGATCCCGAGCAGATTGAACGTATGATCAAGCAGTCTGAACAGATGCAAATGATTTTAATTGGAGGCTGACGTTTTTATGAAGACTACACCAAAAATGATGTTTTTCATTTATTTTATATTGGGGCTTTTGTTTATGTTTGTTGCGACACGAAGCTCTGACGGTTCCATCTGGAATTTCACCACTATAATCCTGGCGGTAATTGCCACCCTTAACTTCGGTGTCAGTCTGCGAATGCTGATTATTCATTTCAAATTAAAAAAGAAGAACAAATAAGAGCAGTTACTATTGTGGACTGCTCTTTTTTAGTTCATCTACCCCTTTCATCACAAATGACACCGGAACCATAACCAGTATAAATGTTCCTGCAATCAGAAATGCTTCGTTCAATGCCTGCAGCGTGGCCTGCTGTTTAGCAATATCCAACGAAAAAAGCTGTGCCTGCCTGACTTCGTAATAAATTGAGAAAAAAACAATTCCAAACGATGAAAAAATCTGCCGGATCACATTGTTCATCGCAGACCCCTGTGCTACCTGATGATCAGGAATAGAATTCATTCCTGCTGTCGTTGCCGGCATATTGCACATCCCAAGTCCGGCACTGCGAAGGCAGTTTAACACAAGAATCAGCCAAAATGACGTTGAAAGTGTATTAAAACCAAGGGATAGTGTGAACCCTCCCAAAATCACCAGACCAATAGGTACAACGTATTTTGGTCCCTTTTTATCCAAAAGCTTCCCCCCAAACGACATGGACACACCACTCAACAGAGCGGCAGGCAGGAATAACAGCCCGGTTTGGATTTCACTTAAACCATACACTTCCTGGATCAGAAGCGGGAGCAGGAAAATACCGGAAAATAAACCAATTGATGCTGTTGCGGTAACCGCAATTGATACGGAATACGTCGGAATCCGGAAAATGGACAAATCCAAAAGAGGCTGCTTCAGCTTCCCTTCATATCTGACAAAGGCAATAATCAAAACAGCACCGGCCGCAAGCAAACATATGCTCATTGGTGACAACAGCAGTTCCAAAGTTGATCCGCGACCCAAAGCATATAAGATTGATGCAATCCCGGAGGTAATCAAAATAAAGCCAACAAGATCAAATTTCAGGCTGCGGTTCGTTTCCGTCGTTGATAAAAATTTTATCGACAAAAAAATACCTGTAATGGCAAACGGGATATTAACCAGGAACAAAAACGGCCAAGGCAAATAGCCAATCACTATACCGCCTATGGTTGGTCCGATTGCCGGTGCAACCATCGCTGCCACACCGTATATCCCAACCGCCAGACCGCGTTCATTCTTCGGGAATGCGTTGAAAATCAATGCCATGGCAATCGGCATCATCAAACCACCGGCTGTTCCCTGAATAGCACGTGATATAATCACCGTTACCAAGTTGGATGACAATGCACCGGATATCGAACCGATCATAAAGATAATCAACCCGATGATATATATTTTCTTTTTTCCGAACCGGTCACCCAAATAGCCAGTCAATGGCATAGTTGTCCCCATCGCAACCATAAAAATGGTCAAAATCCAGCTGATTGCCACCGCATCCGCATGGAAAATATCCATCAGCGTCGGAAGTGTTGGATTCAGCATGCTATTATTTAAAATGACTGTGAACGTTCCAAAAAGCACGGACATTACAACGAGCCATTTATGATCGATTTTTTTCATATGTATTCCCCCATTACGTCATACCGGGCTTAGTTTTCTTTAAAGTAATCACCGGATTTCCCGCCCTGTTTGGACAGCAAATATGTTTGTCCGATAACCATGCCTTTATCAACCGCTTTGCACATATCATAAATCGTCAGTACAGTTGCAGAGGCAGCTGTCAGTGCTTCCATTTCCACCCCGGTACTGCCTTTTGTTTTGACAAATGCCTGGATCTTAAGCTCATAATGTTCATTTTCCACTTTCCAGTCAAATGAAATATCGATGCCTTTTAACTGGAGCGGATGGCACATTGGAATCCAGTCAGACGTATTTTTGGCAGCCATAATGCCCGCAACCTGGGCAACTGGCAGCACATCTCCTTTTTGGATGTCACGGGAATTAATTTTTTCATAGATTTCTTTTGTAACAATGATGCTTGAAGCAGCAACAGCGGTTCGTTCGGTTTCACCTTTCTCACTGATATCCACCATTTTTGCCCTGCCCTGTTTATTGAAATGTGTAAACTCTCCCATATGATCAACTCCATTAACGATACATTTTTATCTATCTTATCAGAAACCATTCACAAGTAATAATTTGCAATCCAATAGTATTGCCCCTCCTGTTCCATGTAAGGTACACTAATGGGGAACGAGGTGACATAATGATTATCATGCAGTTAAACAATTTATCAAAGTCTTTTGGAGCAGAAACCATACTATCTAATATAAAACTGGAAATCAAAGAAAGGGACCGGATTGCAATTGTTGGCAGAAATGGCGCCGGAAAATCGACCCTGTTAAAAATCATGGCCGATGAACTGTCCCATGATGAAGGTGAAATATTTAAGCCAAAAGGTCTCACTACCGGTTATTTGTCTCAGCATACGGGTCTCGAATCAGATAAATCAATCTGGGATGAGATGGCCGGTGTATTCGATAACCTTAAACAGCAGGAGAAGGCATTACGGGAAATGGAGAAAAAAATGGAAAATGTCTCTGCCTTTTCGGAAACGGAATATGAACAACTTCTGCTGGACTACGATAAAAAACAACAGGCATTTGATGCTGAAGGCGGCTACCGTTATGAAGCAGAGATAAAATCTGTATTGAATGGCCTGCATTTTCAGGACTACGATTACGACACGCTAATCACAGAATTAAGCGGCGGACAGAAAACGCGTTTGGCACTTGGGAAACTTTTGTTAAACAAACCGGATCTGCTGATTTTGGATGAGCCGACAAACCACTTGGATATCGATACGCTGACATGGCTGGAAAGCTATCTGTCGGGATATCCCGGGTCTGTTGTTATCGTCTCCCATGACCGGTATTTTCTGGATAAGACAGCTTCGATAGTCTACGAAGTATCCCGTCATAAGGCCAAAAAATATATTGGCAGCTACAGCAAGTTTCTGGAGCAAAAGGCAGCCGATTTTCAGAAAGAAATGAAAGAATACGAGAAGCAACAGACCGAAATTAAAAAAATGGAAGACTTCATCCAAAAAAATATTGTACGGGCATCCACAACCAAGCGGGCACAGAGCAGGCGCAAACAGCTTGAGAAAATGGAAAAACTGGACAAACCAAAAGGTGATGAATCATCCGCATCATTTTCCTTCCAGACTAGTAAACGCAGCGGGAATGATGTGTTGAAAATAGACCATCTGGGATTTCGGTATGATACGAATCCAATTTTTCGGGATGTTACATTTAACGTCAATCGCGGAGAACGGATTGCCTTAGTCGGTCCTAACGGTGTTGGAAAAACAACACTGTTAAAAGCAATTCTTGGGCGGCTAAACCCATTTGAAGGCACTATTCAACTCGGCACCAATGTGGAAATCGGGTACTACGACCAGGAACAGCAGAATATATCATCCAATAAAACAATTCTAGATGAACTGTGGGACGAGCATCCGATGGTGAATGAAAAGGATATCCGCACGGTTCTTGGTAACTTTTTATTCAGTGGGGATGATGTGCTGAAAAATGTTCACGCGCTCAGCGGTGGTGAAAAAGCACGTCTTTCATTAGCTAAACTGATGATGCAAAAAGCAAATTTACTGGTATTGGACGAACCGACAAACCATTTGGATATTGATAGTAAAGAAGTACTCGAAGCGGCATTAATGGATTTCCCGGGCACCATCATCTTTGTTTCACACGACCGGTATTTCATTAATAAAATTACTGATCAAGTTGTGGAAATGCAACAGGATGGGGCCACCGTCTTTTTAGGGGATTACGACTATTATGTTGAGAAAAAACAGGAAGAACAGGAACTTGCCAGACTGCAGGAGGAAGAAATACTTGTGCAAAAGCAAGCGGATCGGAAAACCAATTTTAAGGAAGAAAAAGTGATTCGCAGTGAAGAGCGGAAGCGAAAACGTCAAATTGACAGTCTGGAACAGTCCATTGAACAACTGGAAAGTAAGCTGGCTGAGGCTGAACAAAAAATGACGGAGCCTGAAGTTTTTCAGGACCACGAAAAAGTCCTCGAACTGACGAAACACTCCAGTGAACTAAAGCAAAAAATCGAACAGCTAATGGAAGAATGGACAGCATTACAGGAATAGTGGTAAAAATATGAAACCCCCGGCCGGAAAAGATTCCGACCGGGGGTTTTTGTATTAAAATAAATAATCCTGTTGAATAGTATATTCTACTGCGACACGGTAAACGAGACCGAGTCCGATCATTGTCGCCAGTATTGAACTTCCGCCATAGCTGATTAACAAGAGCGGAATCCCGGTAATTGGCATAATTCCAATCGTCATTGCGATATTTTGGAAAGTGTGGATAAGTAAAATACTCATAAACCCAAAGCTTACATACGCCCCGAATGAAGAGTACCCTGAAATGTTTAAACCAAGCGTAACCAGCTTATACATCAGGAGAAAATATAAGAAAATAACCCCTGCCGTCCCAAGAAATCCGAAGCTTTCACCAATGACTGAAAAAATAAAATCAGTATGTGCCTCCGGTGTTCCAACTTCCAAATTATCCATTCCTTTACCGAGCAGCTGTCCTGATCCCAATGCCAGCATTGACTTATCCACATGATACGTATCATCCTCACCCTGTTCGTCAGGATTTATCCACGTCATAATACGGTCAATCTGATATGGATCTAGTCCAAGGGTGTCCTGCGAAATTTCCGGGAAATTAATAATAAGCGCCAATGCTCCGCCTGCTAAAAGGGAGATTGACAATACCAGTCCGGCAATTATTTTCCAGTCAATGCCTGCAAGCAGTACAAGCATAGCTGCAAAAAAGATGTAAACCATCGATGTACCAAAGTCCGGCTGCATCATAATTAACAGTACAGGAACCCCTGTGAAAAATGCTATTTTCAGTAACAGCATTATATCGCTTTTTATCGTGGTGACAGTATATTTTTCCTTATGGCTGCTGATGACTGCAGCGAGATATAGAATTGTCGTCATTTTCGTGAATTCCGATGGCTGCATGGACAATCCGGGCAAGGTAAACCAGCTTTGCTGTCCCTTAATAACCGGGGCAATACTTGGCGGACTGATAAGCAGAATCACCAGCACAAATATGCCAATTCCGTAGATAAGCAGACTTGCTTTATAAAGCTGATCAAGGTCAAAAAGCAGAATAAATGCCGCTGCAATCATACCTGCTGCAAACCAGGCAAGCTGCTTCACTACAAATGAATCCCCATCAAATTGGGGGAGCTGCTGTGCATTATAAATAGATAATAAACTTACACAAATAAATAGCGTAAGCAATACCAAAAAGTCTGTTTGTATATAATAGGATTGTTGTTTTGACATAACTGATCCCCAATTTCTTCATAAGTTATTCAGATAATCCACAGACATATACACAAGTGAATTGCTTTTTTAACGTTTATCCCAAAAGTTATACACAATATCCACAGTTATCCACTAAGTTGTGCACATTTTTTGTCCACATGGGGATTTCTTTACGGTATTGTTTTCGCAATAATTATCCACCCCCTTGTGGATAAATTATCTTAACATCAGAGATGGGTTGGCATTCAGATCCAAGCCGGATCTATTTCCCTGTTCATATGCAATAAATCCTGCTGCTGCAATCATAGCAGCATTATCTGTACACAGCTTCAAAGGCGGGATTAAAAGCGGAATATCCGTATCGGCGAATTTATTGCCAAGTTCTGCACGGAGTCCCTTATTAGCTGCAACCCCTCCGGCAACAATAACCTGTTTTACATTATACTTTTTAGCTGCCTCTACTGTTTTGGTGCTAAGCACATCCGTTACACTGGCCTGAAAGCTGGCAGCAACATCTTCAGGTTTTAATGTTTCGCCGCGCTGTTTTGCATTGTGCAATTTGTTAATAACTGCTGATTTTAATCCACTAAAACTGAAATCAAAACTGTTTTCTTCCAGCCATGCACGTGGAAAATCAATCGTTTCCTCCCCTTTGGCGGCCAGTTTATCCACATGCGGACCACCCGGATATGGTAAATCAAGCATTCTAGCCACTTTATCATACGCCTCGCCCGCAGCATCATCACGAGTTTCACCAATTACTTCAAAATGGCCATGCTCCTTCATAAGGACAAGCTCAGTATGACCTCCCGATACAATCAGCGCCATAAGCGGGAAGTCGAATTCCTTTTCCAATCGATTGGCGTAAATATGCCCGGCAATGTGATGAACCCCGACTAATGGCTTTTGTTTGACAAATGCAAGTGCTTTCGCTGCATTAACACCAATTAACAGTGCACCGACTAGTCCGGGACCTTCCGTAACTGCAATCGCATCAATCTCATCCCACGTCAGTCCTGATTCAGCAAGTGCTTCTTCCAGAACAATCGTTATTTGTTCCACATGATGTCGGGACGCAATTTCCGGGACAACCCCACCAAACCGTTTATGGCTGTCAATTTGTGAAGCCACGACATTAGAAATAACTTCCTGGCCATTTTTAACGACGGCGGCCGCTGTTTCATCACAACTCGTTTCTATTCCAAGGATATACGTATCTTTTTTCATGATAAATTCACCCACATTACAATAGCATCTTCTTGATTATCTGTGTAATAGTTTTTTCGGATGCCGCCGGGGACAAGACCGAATTTCCGATACATCCGCTGTGCGGGAATATTCGATTCACGCACTTCCAGTGACATCCGCTTCGCTCCCATTAATACGGCCTGTTTCATCATATGATAAAATAATTTCTGCCCATATTTTTGCCCGCGATGCTCCGGAGATATTGCTATATTGGTAATCTGTGCATCATCGATTACCAGCCACATTCCGGCATACCCGACAATTTTCCCATCTGCAACTGCCACATAGTAATGGGCGTAGTGGTTATTCGCAATCTCCTGATGAAAAATATCTTCCGGCCATGGCGCATCATATGAGGCTGTCTCCACTAACATAACATCACTCGTATCTGAAAGTTTCATATCACGCAAGACAAGCTCAATCATACTCCTGTTTTCCCTTCCGCGCCTTCAGCCAGTTTGCCTCCGCTTCAGCAAGACGAATATAATTCGGTACCAGTGCATGCGTTTCTTCCGGTTGTTTATCCAGTCCGGCAAATGCTAAATGAACCGGATTTGGTAAATGTGATGCTCCATCCGGAATCAACGCCCGGTCTCCCAAGTGCTTTATAATTTTCTCCTCATGCAGTTGGATATCCTGACTAAGAAACATAATATCAGCATTGGGCAGTTGTTGCAGCCAATCTTCCATGAGGATATTTTGTTCTTCCTGTACAGGGGTTATTTTTTTGTTTTTCCAAGCGTAAAGACCGGTATATACCAATCCGCGCCGTGCATCAAAAAATGGACAGATAAATGTATCAGAAAAGCGTCCTTGATAAGCGAGCACCTCAAGGCTGGACACGCCAACGACCGGTATGTTCAAAGCCCAAGCCATCGATTTGGCTGTCGTAAGCCCGATACGCACGCCAGTATAAGACCCCGGTCCCTTGGCTGTAACAATTTTATCCAGCTGATCCGGCTTCATATTCACTTCCTGCATCAATTGATTGATTGCAGGCATCAGTCGGACCGAATGATTTTTTTTGATATTGGTAACTATCTCCCCCAGCAATTGTCCATCCTTAAGCAAGGCAATGCCCAATATCTGATTTGATGTGTCTATAGCAAGTACATTCATTGTATTGTGTTACTCCTTACGTTTAACCGGTTATTTCGGCAGTAATCGCTTCATAATGAACCCCATTCGGAAAAAACTCAAGCTTTCTTGTCCGTTCATCCACATGGGTCAGTTTGATATTCAGCCGTTCGGGCGGCAAAAATTCCTCAATAAAATGCGCCCATTCCACGACAGATACCCCGTCGCCGTGAAAGTATTCCTCAAACCCGATATCTTCATCTGAATCTTCCAGTCGGTATACATCCATATGATAAAAAGGTATTTGCCCTTCATACTCTTTTATAATCGTATATGTAGGACTGTTAACATTTCGTTTCACGCCAAGCCCAATGGCAATACCTTTAGCAAAAGCAGTTTTCCCCGCCCCGAGATCACCTTCCAATGTTATGACATCACCCGGTTTCAACAATAATGCCAGCCGCCCAGCAACCTGCATTGTTTCTTCAGCGGAGTGTGTTTCAAGTTGATGCGAATTCATTTCTTCACCTACTTTTAGAAAACTTGGCTGTCACCAAGCTTTTAGGTGACGACCTTAGTTGCACTTATGCAAAACAGAGAAGTATTATTCCTTCTCATCTGCCAAGTGTGTATAGCCTTTTTTATCCAAACGATGTTTCTGTTTATTCGAATCAATAATAAATACGTTGTTCGCCTGTGATTTACTTCGCTCCACAAAACCAACACGGGCCAGTGGTGTTTCCGTTTTTTTAGCAATTTCAATCATTCGATCCCATTCAGTTGGTGAAACTGTTCCTGCCAGTTCAAAGTCCTCTCCGCCAAACAGCTTCCATTCATACTGCTGCTCCCGGGAAAATTGCCGGAACGGATCACTTGTCGGAATCTTTTCTTCATAAAGAACAATATCCACATTTGAAGCTTCTGCGATTTCTGCCGCCTCATTGGCAATCCCGTCGCTAATATCATTTAAAGCAACCCGTTTCAGTGACGATAATCGGGACGCAAAATCGACCCTTGGCAGCGGCATACGATGTCGGTTATAAAAATACGCTTCATTTTTATATGTACCAGGATTGGTCAACATATGAAAACCTGCTCGGGAATCACCAAGTGTTCCAGTCACAAAAACAATATCGTTTTCCGATGCTGTACTGCGATATCTGGCCTTGTTCGTGGTTGTATATCCAATCACCGTAACGGAAATAGATAAAGCCGGGCCTGAAACAGTATCCCCGCCTATCAGATCCATATGATGCCGGGCAGCCATTGTCTTCATTCCATCGTATATTCCTTCCAGTTCATCCTGCGACCATGACTTTGGAATTACCATCGAAACAAGATAAAATGCCGGTGTTGCCCCCATGGCAGCCAAATCACTTACATTAGCTGCAACAGAACGAAAACCAACATGGAACGGCGACATCGTGGCTCTTGCAAAATGCACATCCTCCACAAACGTATCCACCGCTGTAATAATGTCCTGAGACGTCTGTCGGAAAACGGCCGCATCATCCCCAATACCTTTTACAATCGAAGACTGCCTATACATATGCTGCTTTATTGAATTTATAAAAGAAAACTCATCCATCATATCCACCACTTTTATTCATAACTATGTACATGATAGCAAAAAGCAATCGAAAAGAAAAAAATAAACCAAATCCCGCGTCAAGACTATTCAATAAAATTCGGGTGGTACCAGTCACCTTTTCGAAATAACGAAAAGCCGCACCTAAAATAATAGGAAGCGGCTTAAGAATTTTCAATGGTATTAAAAAAACATGTCTCCTGTCTGGAGCATGCACTATTTAATGGCGGTCCGGACGGGACTCGAACCCGCGACCTCCTGCGTGACAGGCAGGCATTCTAACCAGCTGAACTACCGGACCAAACTTATGAAAATGTTTTTTGCTACGACTGTTTTGAAATAATTGTTCAGCACAGCTAGTTATTATATTGGACCTCTATATAATTTGGTTGCGGGGGCAAGATTTGAACTTGCGACCTTTGGGTTATGAGCCCAACGAGCTACCAGACTGCTCCACCCCGCGATATGAAATAGCAATATTATTAAAGTCATCAAGCCTGGCGGCGTCCTACTCTTGCAGGGGCAAAGCCCCAACTACCATCGGCGCTGGAGAGCTTAACTGCTGTGTTCGGCATGGGAACAGGTGTGACCTCTCCGCTATTGCTACCAGACCTTCAGACATGTCCTGTTTAATTGGAAGGACAAGATATATTATATGCATTTCTTGTCGGAAATGCAAGAGGTTTTAAAAATTTTATACCTCAAAAACTGAATAAGCGTACTTGCAACGGTTCATCAAAAGATATAGTTAAGTCCTCGATCGATTAGTATCCGTCAGCTCCACGTGTCACCACGCTTCCACCTCGGACCTATCAACCTCATCGTCTCTGAGGGATCTTACTCACTCGAAGTGATGGGAAGTCTCATCTTGAGGGGGGCTTCATGCTTAGATGCTTTCAGCACTTATCCTGACCACACGTAGCTACCCAGCCATGCTCCTGGCGGAACAACTGGTACACCAGCGGTGTGTCCATCCCGGTCCTCTCGTACTAAGGACAGCTCCTCTCAAACTTCCTGCGCCCACGACGGATAGGGACCGAACTGTCTCACGACGTTCTGAACCCAGCTCGCGTACCGCTTTAATGGGCGAACAGCCCAACCCTTGGGACCGACTACAGCCCCAGGATGCGATGAGCCGACATCGAGGTGCCAAACCTCCCCGTCGATGTGAACTCTTGGGGGAGATAAGCCTGTTATCCCCGGGGTAGCTTTTATCCGTTGAGCGATGGCCCTTCCATGCGGAACCACCGGATCACTAAGCCCGACTTTCGTCCCTGCTCGACTTGTAGGTCTCGCAGTCAAGCTCCCTTCTGCCTTTACACTCATGCGAATGATTTCCAACCATTCTGAGGGAACCTTTGGGCGCCTCCGTTACCTTTTGGGAGGCGACCGCCCCAGTCAAACTGCCCGCCTGACACTGTCTCCGGACCGGATCACGGCCCTGGGTTAGAAGGTCCGTACAGCCAGGGTGGTATCCCACGGATGCCTCCGCCGAAGCTGGCGCTCCGGTTTCGATGGCTCCCACCTATCCTGTACAAGCTGTACCAACATTCAATATCAGGCTACAGTAAAGCTCCACGGGGTCTTTCCGTCCTGTCGCGGGTAATGTGCATCTTCACACATCGTATAATTTCACCGGGTCTCTCGTTGAGACAGTGCCCAAGTCGTTGCACCTTTCGTGCGGGTCGGAACTTACCCGACAAGGAATTTCGCTACCTTAGGACCGTTATAGTTACGGCCGCCGTTTACTGGGGCTTCGGTTCTACGCTTCGGCTTGCGCCTAACGCTTCCCCTTAACCTTCCAGCACCGGGCAGGTGTCAGCCCCTATACTTCGCCTTTCGGCTTCGCAGAGACCTGTGTTTTTGCTAAACAGTCGCTTGGGCCTATTCACTGCGGCTCACTCGTAAGCAAGCACCCCTTCTCCCGAAGTTACGGGGTCATTTTGCCGAGTTCCTTAACGAGAGTTCTCCCGCTCACCTTAGGATTCTCTCCTCGCCTACCTGTGTCGGTTTGCGGTACGGGCACCTATGAACTCACTAGAGGCTTTTCTTGGCAGTGTGGATGCAGGAACTTCGGTACTCTATTTCCCTCCCCATCACAGCTCAGCATTGTTGGACGGATTTGCCTATCCAACTGCCTTACTGCTTGGACGCACACGTCCATCGGTGCGCTTTCCTTCTCCTCCTGCGTCCCCCCGTCATTCAAACGTTCATGAGGTGGTACAGGAATATCGACCTGTTGTCCATCGCCTACGCCTTTCGGCCTCGGCTTAGGTCCCGACTAACCCTGAGAGGACGAGCCTTCCTCAGGAAACCTTAGGCTTTCGGTGAAAGAGATTCTCACTCTTTTTTCGCTACTCATACCGGCATTCTCACTTCCAGATGCTCCACCAGTCCTCACGGTCTGACTTCACAGCGTCTGGAACGCTCTCCTACCACTGTTCGTAAGAACAATCCGCAGCTTCGGTGATACGTTTAGCCCCGGTACATTTTCGGCGCAGCGTCACTCGACCAGTGAGCTATTACGCACTCTTTAAATGATGGCTGCTTCTAAGCCAACATCCTGGTTGTCTGGGCAACGCCACATCCTTTTCCACTTAACGTATACTTTGGGACCTTAGCTGGCGGTCTGGGCTGTTTCCCTTTCGACTATGAACCTTATCACCCATAGTCTGACTCCCAAGGCTGCGTAACCGGCATTCGGAGTTTGACTGAATTCGGTAACCCGGTGAGGGCCCCTAGTCCAATCAGTGCTCTACCTCCGGTACACATTCCTTGAGGCTAGCCCTAAAGCTATTTCGGAGAGAACCAGCTATCTCCGTGTTCGATTGGCATTTCACCCCTACCCACACCTCATCCCCGCATTTTTCAACATACGTGGGTTCGGGCCTCCAGTCAGTGTTACCTGACCTTCACCCTGGACATGGGTAGATCACACGGTTTCGGGTCTGCGACCGTATACTCATGCGCCCTGTTCAGACTCGCTTTCGCTGCGGCTCCGTGTCTTCCACTTAACCTTGCATACGATCGTAACTCGCCGGTCCATTCTACAAAAGGTACGCCGTCACCCATTAACGGGCTTCGACTACTTGTAGGCACACGGTTTCAGGTTCTATTTCACTCCCCTTCCGGGGTGCTTTTCACCTTTCCCTCACGGTACTGGTTCACTATCGGTCACTGGGGAGTATTTAGCCTTGGGAGATGGTCCTCCCGGATTCCGACGGAATTCCTCGTGTTCCGCCGTACTCAGGATCCACTCCGGAGGAAACACACTTTCGACTACAGGGCTCTTACCTTCTTCGGCCGGCCATTCCAGGCCGATTCGTCTAATGTGTTTCTTGGTAACTCCAATGGAGTGTCCTACAACCCCAGAAAGCAAGCTTTCTGGTTTGGGCTGTTTCCGTTTCGCTCGCCGCTACTTGGGAAATCGCGTTTGCTTTCTCTTCCTCCGGGTACTGAGATGTTTCAGTTCCCCGGGTATGCCTCGCCTATCCTATGTATTCAGATAAGCGTTCTGTTCCATTACGAACAGCGGGTTTCCCCATTCGGAAATCCCTGGATCGAAGTCTACTTACGACTCCCCAGGGCATATCGGTGTTAGTCCCGTCCTTCATCGGCTCCCAGTGCCAAGGCATTCACCGTGCGCCCTTCTTCACTTAACTATGAATTAGCGTACTTTATCTTCGCCTTCGCTTTTGATTTGATGTCGTTGATTACTCTTATTCAGTTTTCAAGGTACAAAGAAGAGAGATTTACTCCCTCAAAACTGAACCAAACAACCAAGTATGCCTTCCGTATAGTCCAGCTCCGGCGCCTATCGACTAGCAGACTTCCCGCTTCCTCCTACGATAAATCAACATCGACTCACGTTGTTCGTCGTGTTTCTTTTATCTCGTCAGAAGCAGTCCAGTCTGTACGTCGATAAACAGGCGCCTGCGCTTTCACATAATCCTTAGAAAGGAGGTGATCCAGCCGCACCTTCCGATACGGCTACCTTGTTACGACTTCACCCCAATCATTGGCCCCACCTTCGGCGGCTGGCTCCAAAAGGTTACCTCACCGACTTCGGGTGTTGCCAACTCTCGTGGTGTGACGGGCGGTGTGTACAAGGCCCGGGAACGTATTCACCGCGGCATGCTGATCCGCGATTACTAGCGATTCCGGCTTCATGCAGGCGAGTTGCAGCCTGCAATCCGAACTGAGAATGGTTTTATGGGATTTGCTGCACCTTGCGGCTTCGCTGCCCTTTGTTCCATCCATTGTAGCACGTGTGTAGCCCAGGTCATAAGGGGCATGATGATTTGACGTCATCCCCACCTTCCTCCGGTTTGTCACCGGCAGTCACCTTAGAGTGCCCAACCTAATGCTGGCAACTAAGATCAAGGGTTGCGCTCGTTGCGGGACTTAACCCAACATCTCACGACACGAGCTGACGACAACCATGCACCACCTGTCACTCTGTCCCCGAAGGGAACACGCTGTCTCCAGCGCTGGCAGAGGATGTCAAGACCTGGTAAGGTTCTTCGCGTTGCTTCGAATTAAACCACATGCTCCACCGCTTGTGCGGGCCCCCGTCAATTCTTTTGAGTTTCAGCCTTGCGGCCGTACTCCCCAGGCGGAGTGCTTAATGCGTTAACTGCAGCACTAAGGGGCGGAAACCCCCTAACACCTAGCACTCATCGTTTACGGCGTGGACTACCAGGGTATCTAATCCTGTTCGCTCCCCACGCTTTCGCTCCTCAGCGTCAGTTACAGACCAGAGAGTCGCCTTCGCCACTGGTGTTCCTCCACATCTCTACGCATTTCACCGCTACACGTGGAATTCCACTCTCCTCTTCTGTACTCAAGTCCTCCAGTTTCCAATGACCATTCGCGGTTGAGCCGCGAGATTTCACATCAGACTTAAAAGACCGCCTGCGAGCGCTTTACGCCCAATAATTCCGGACAACGCTTGCCCCCTACGTATTACCGCGGCTGCTGGCACGTAGTTAGCCGGGGCTTTCTGGTCAGGTACCGTCACGGTACCGCCTTATTCAAACGGTACTTGTTCTTCCCTGACAACAGAGTTTTACGATCCGAAAACCTTCATCACTCACGCGGCGTTGCACCGTCAGACTTTCGTCCATTGCGGATGATTCCCTACTGCTGCCTCCCGTAGGAGTCTGGGCCGTGTCTCAGTCCCAGTGTGGCCGATCACCCTCTCAGGTCGGCTACGCATCGTTGCCTTGGTAAGCTCTTACCCCACCAACTAGCTAATGCGCCGCGGGCCCATCTGTAAGTGACAGCTAAAAGCCGCCTTTCATCACGTCACCATGCGGTGATGCGCTTCATTCGGTATTAGCCCCGGTTTCCCGGAGTTATCCCAATCTTACAGGCAGGTTGCCCACGTGTTACTCACCCGTCCGCCGCTCGTTCCACAGACTTCCACCCGAAGGCTTCCGTCTGCTTCCCGCGCTCGACTTGCATGTATTAGGCACGCCGCCAGCGTTCGTCCTGAGCCAAGATCAAACTCTCCAAAAGTTTGTCTATGATTGACACCAATCAACCATAGGTTTAAGTCTTAGCTTTTAAAATTGAATCTAGGGAAAAAGCATTTGCTTTTATCCTGTTTCTAATCCAGCTCCGGCGCTCAGCGACTAGCGAGACTTCCTACACCTCTGTACGATAAGTCAACATCGATTCACTACGTTCATCGTGTTTCCTTTATCTCCTGCGGTAGGATTGATCAGTTAACACCGCCGCTTTACGCGGCAACATTGATCCACCCTGCATGGCAGGGCGCAGTCCGTGCGTCGCTAACCGAGCGCTTACGCTTTTTAACTTGACATACTGGTTGTTTTGTTCAGTTTTCAAGGAGCAAAATGGGCCTGAGTGGACTCGAACCACCGACCTCACGCTTAT
Source organism: Virgibacillus siamensis (assembly GCF_900162695.1). Classification (NCBI taxonomy): domain Bacteria; kingdom Bacillati; phylum Bacillota; class Bacilli; order Caryophanales; family Bacillaceae; genus Virgibacillus; species Virgibacillus siamensis. The sequence continues at coordinate 272,706 of NZ_FUIH01000006.1, read as the reverse complement.
CAGGCGTGCGCTCTAACCAGCTGAGCTACAGGCCCAAGAAATTTTGGAGCGGGTGATGGGAATCGAACCCACATCATCAGCTTGGAAGGCTGAGGTTTTACCACTAAACTACACCCGCATTAAATCGAAATGTATAAATACTATTCTATTAAACAGCCCACTGAGATCGATGGTCGGGAAGACAGGATTTGAACCTGCGACCCCATGGTCCCAAACCATGTGCTCTACCAAGCTGAGCTACTTCCCGTAGATGGCGCGCCCGAGAGGAGTCGAACCCCTAACCTTCTGATCCGTAGTCAGACGCTCTATCCAATTGAGCTACGGGCGCTTAAAAGCGACATTTTCTAATATAACATATATCAACATCATTTGCAAGGAATTAATTTATTTTATGCGGCCGAGAGGACTTGAACCTCCACGGGGTCGCCCCCACTAGGCCCTCAACCTAGCGCGTCTGCCATTCCGCCACGACCGCGTATTCAAAATCAATCACTTCTCGATCGGATAAATTGCAAAAATAAAATGCCATGCATGTTGTCACAGCAATTTAAAATGCGGGTGAAGGGAGTCGAACCCCCACGTCTGTTAAGACACTAGATCCTGGGTCTAGCGCGTCTGCCAATTCCGCCACACCCGCGGAAAATGGTGAGCCATGAAGGATTCGAACCTTCGACCCTCTGATTAAAAGTCAGATGCTCTGCCGGCTGAGCTAATGGCTCAAGTTATGAACACAATAAAATAATATGATATCCACGGTTTCAAGTGGCTTATCCGCGATTTCAATCGGGATATTCACGATTCTAACCTCCATCCACGGTTTTCACCATGTTATCCACGATTCTTGATAACACAACCTGAAAACGGCAATAAGGATGGCTGGGCCACCAGGATTCGAACCTGGGATACACGGGATCAAAACCCGATGCCTTACCGCTTGGCTATGGCCCAATAGTGGCGGTCCGGACGGGACTCGAACCCGCGACCTCCTGCGTGACAGGCAGGCATTCTAACCAGCTGAACTACCGGACCCAACCAATGCATATTAAAATGATGACCCGTACGGGATTCGAACCCGTGTTACCGCCGTGAAAGGGCGGTGTCTTAACCACTTGACCAACGGGCCATGAAATGGCGGAGAAGGAGGGATTTGAACCCTCGCGCCGCTTACACGGCCTACACCCTTAGCAGGGGCGCCTCTTCAGCCACTTGAGTACTTCTCCGTATGGCTCCACAGGCAGGAATCGAACCTGCGACCGATCGGTTAACAGCCGATTGCTCTACCGCTGAGCTACTGTGGAATAATCAAAAATGTTTATCAATGTAATCAGTACCATGTGCTGTATGTAAGAAATATTATCCAAAACGATATTACAAACACACTATGTCACATATGTCTAATCGTACCATTCTTTAAGTAAAAAATACATACCCTTTTGCTTCAGAAAGCAAAAACTGATTGAGAACCAATTAATTGCGACGAGAAATATCGTACAATATATCGCAAATAATGTCAATAAGTTTAAATAAAATTTTTAAACTGACTGTAAAAATTGCCTGCAGCAATTCACGACCTATTATATTTAAACACGGTGTAAGACCTTCGTCAATGCTTTTTCTTCAAATTATATTTTTCCACAACATTCAAAAAAGAGGGAAGCCCATAAAGGCTCCCCCCTTCCAATAGATATCTAGTCATTCCGATTCTGTTTCTGATAATCTGTTTCCTCGGTGTCGCTTGTCTCAATACGCGGCTCCTTGAGGGCTGCCCTAACACCCCAATAATAGAATACAAGAGCACCCAAAGAGGTTACGAATGTGTCCCATGGGGCAGCAATTAAATGATCTTTCATTGGACCGTAACTTCCTATATAGGACATCACCATTAAATATAAATAGTAAAGAATCAGCCACCAGCCGGCCTGAAAGTGGCTTTGAACAACCTCTTTCGTAAATGATTTATTTTGTATAGCGAAAATCAAATATAAAACAAGTGAGACAATAATGATAGGAATCAAGAAGGAAATTACCTTCCATTGACTCCAATAAACCACCAGTGTCGCCGCAATAAAGGCGAGTGGTGTCAGGATATTTGCTGCTTTCAAATAAAATGGCCGGTGCATATCGGGTTTCTTGTAACGCAATGCCATCAGGGAAACAGGACCAACCACGAAAGTCAGTGCTTTAGCTGATGTACTGGCATCCACCAAATCTTCCCAAGCCTGGAATCTGGAAGGCGTCATCCATACAATCGCAAGAATCATGGTCAACCATAGCGCTGCCCTTGGAAGACCTGTTTTTGAATCAACCTTTTGAAAGATCTTGAAGAAATATCCATTTTTCGCCCAGGCAAATAATGACCTGGCTGTTGCAGAAAAATAAATATTTCCGGTTGCGGATGGTGAAATAACCGCGTCAATCAAAACGAGATTTGCCAGCCATACAAGTCCGAGTGCCGCAGCCAAGTCAGCCCATGGGGAATCAAAATGCAATTGATTCCAGCCGCCTTTATCAGCCAGCATTTCCGGTGGTACGGCTCCGATATATGCAATCTGAAGCAGCATATAAATAATCAGGCCGATAACTACCGAGATGAGAATCGATACCGGAATACCGCGTTCCGGTTTTTTAGCTTCACCAGCGAACTCAATCGGTTGTCTGAATCCATTAAATGCAAAAACGATACCTGCACCGGTTACTGCCGCAAAGATTCCCTTCATTCCCCCGGGATCGGCACCCTTCATTACTTCAAAGTTCGAGATATCCATATTTAAAAATAGCACCGTAATAATCAATAAAGGCACAACAAATTTAAATACGGTCAATATTGTATTCGCTTTCCCAAAAAAGTTAACACTCCAATAATTCAGCAGGAAAAAAATGATGATGAGGCTTATTTGGATAGTGAACCCCATAATTGTCGGTGTCCCGTCAGCATGGCCCAATCCATCAAACCAATATTCCAAATAACCCCTAACGGCTTGTGCTTCAATACTGATAACTGCTGAATATGCCAGCATCGAAATAAATCCGATTAAAAAACCAACTACCGATCCGTGCGTAAAATCGGGATAACGGACAAAGCCGCCAGCAACCGGCATAGCTGCACCAAGTTCAGAATACACCATCCCGATTAATATAATGATTGCTGCACCAAGAATCCACGAAATCCATGAATATGGCCCTGCAAATCCAGCAGCTGTTGCTGCCGCATACAACCATCCGGATCCGATAATTGATCCAATCCCAAGAAAAGTTAAATCCAGTGTACTCAGTTTTCGTTTGAATTTTCCATTGTTGTTTTGAGTCATAATCTACCTCTTCTTTGTGTGAATAGTCTGTTAAAATATCGAAAATTAAATTAACGGAATCATCGTACCAATATTTTTTTTTAGATGTCAACTATTTTTGGAAGCGGTTGCAGAATAAGGCTTATTATTCTTTCATTCGAAGTCTCCCGTGGCACCTCCCACAGCGATATTTCTTCACGTCAATCCGTCTGACACGTTTATAGGTTTGTGCGCATTTTTCACATTTGTAAATATATTTCCTGTTTTTTTCAGTTGAAGGAAGCGGTTTGCAATGTCTCGGGGAACCAGTCTTTTTCAAAAGGCTTTTAAATTCCGGATCACCATGTTTATAGCCTTTCCCTTCTATATGCAGATGATAATGACATAATTCATGTTTAATAATGCCTTCCACTTCTTCTTCACCCATTTCAACGGCATACTTTGGGTTTAATTCTATTAAGCGTTTTGCAGGGATATATCTGCCGCCTGTCGTACGAAGTCGATGATTATACGTTACTTTGTCATTATACGGTTTATTAAAAAATGCAATCGAAATAGCATGAACAAGCTGATGCAATTCCTGTTCTTCCAACAATTTCATAATCTTTCATCCTCAATTATCATTAATTATTAGCATGTTATCACAGATTGTATACCTAACGAAAAACCCTTACTTATTTATACTTATTTTAATTAAATATTGATTTTTATTAATTGATTTTTACAAGATTTATATTATAATAGAACATGTACAAAATGTTTCTAAGAGGAGAGGTGTTCAGGTAGTGAGTAACGAAAAGAAAAGATTAACTACTGCTTCTGGTGCTCCTGTTGGTGATAATCAGAATACAATCACTGCAGGCGAAAGAGGCCCGGCTTTAATCCAAGATGTTCACTTTTTGGAAAAAATGGCTCATTTTGACAGAGAACGTGTACCGGAACGTGTTGTGCACGCAAAAGGCGCTGGCGCACACGGCGTTTTTGAGGTCACAAATGATGAAATTTCAAAATATACAAAAGCTGACTTTTTAAATGAAAAAGGGAAACAGACACCAATGTTTATCCGGTTCTCAACTGTTGCCGGTGAATTGGGCTCTGCAGACACAGTTCGTGACCCGCGCGGTTTTGCCGTTAAGTTCTATACACAGGAAGGCAACTATGACCTGGTCGGTAACAATACACCGATTTTCTTTATTCGCGATGCTATTAAATTCCCGGATTTCATTCATACACAGAAACGCAATCCAAAAACTAATTTGAAAGATAAAAACGCAGTCTGGGATTTTTGGTCACACTCGCCTGAATCATTGCATCAGATTACTTATTTACATGGGGATCGCGGCATTCCTGCTACACTCCGTCACATGAACGGATATGGAAGCCACACGTACAAATGGGTGAACAAAGACGGTGAACCGGTATGGGTTAAATACCACTTCATCTCTGATCAGGGTGTTAAAGGTCTGGATGTGGATCTTGCTGACAAACTGGCCGGTGAAAACCCTGATTATCATACAGAAGACTTGCATAATGCAATTGATCAAGGTGACTATCCGTCATGGACACTTTATGTACAGGTTATGCCTTATGAGGAAGCAAAAGACTACAAGTGGGATCCATTTGATGTAACAAAAACTTGGTCACATAAGGATTATCCGCTTATTGAAGTAGGTAAAATGACACTTAACCGAAATCCGGAAAACTATTTTGCTGAAGTAGAACAAGCAGCTCTTTCACCAGCTAACCTGGTACCGGGAATTGAAGCTTCTCCGGATAAAATGCTGCAAGGCCGTCTGTTCAGTTATTCGGACACACAGCGTTATCGTATTGGTACAAACCATCAGCAGCTGCCAATTAACCGTCCGATTAACAATGCCAACACATCAAACTATCAATTTGATGGTCAAATGCGTTACGATAATGGCAGCCGCAGTGTGAATTATGAACCAAACCGTTATGATACGGAGCCGAAAGAGGATCCGAATTCAAAAATCAATCCATTTGAAGTATACGGTAATGCAGACAGTGTTGCTTATTCACAAAAAGACCATTACACACAACCAGGTGACCTGTATCGTTTAATGAGCACGGACGAAAAAGATCGTCTCGTCCAAAACATTGTTGACCATATGAAACAGGTTGATTATGATGACATTAAATTGCGTCAAATCGAACATTTCTACAAAGCTGATCCGGAATTAGGCGAACGTATTGCGGAAGGATTAGAGCTGAAAGTACCGGAGAACGTTAAATAGTTTTAAAATGTATATAAAAAAAGCTGATGATGATCCTGAAAATGATCTTCATCAGCTTTTTTACTGTTAATTCTCAACCATCGACAATGCAATCCGCCCTTTATCGGCATCAACCTGTTCCACCCAAACAGTTACAACATCACCAACTGACGCAATATCCATCGGGTGTTTAACAAACTTTTTGGCCATTTTGGAAATATGGACAAGCCCGTCCTGTTTAACGCCGATATCAACAAAAACACCAAAATCGACTACATTTCGGACGGTCCCCTGCATTTCCATACCTGATTCCAAATCCTCCATGCTTAATACATTCTGCTTCAGCAATGGTTTCGGCAAATCATCTCGAGGGTCGCGCTCCGGCCGTCCCAATGCACTCATAATATCATCCAAAGTCGGCTCACCGATTTCAAGCTGTGCAGCCATTTCCTTTTTGTCCAGCTGATCAAGTTTCACACGCAGTGCGTCCGAACCAATATCATGAATCTGACAGTCAATGGACTTCAGCAGCTTTTTCACTGGATCATAGCTCTCCGGGTGTATTGGCGTTCTGTCAAGCGGATTTTCGCCATCTGGAATCCGTAAAAATCCAATCCCCTGTTCATATGTTTTTGCACCGAGTCTTGGAATCTTTTTCAGTTGCTTCCGATCTGTAAATTTACCTTCTTCATTTCGCTTGTTCACAATGTTATTGGCGACAGTTTTGCTTAAGCCGGCCACATACTGCAGCAATGATGTTGAAGCCGTATTGACATTTACGCCAACTTGGTTAACTGCTGTTTCAACGACAAATGTCAGTGACGCATTCAATGCTTTTTGACTGACATCATGCTGATATTGTCCGACACCAATCGATTTCGGATCAATTTTAACCAGCTCTGCAAGTGGATCCTGGACCCTTCTGGCAATTGACGCCGCGCTTCGTTCCTCCACCTGCAAATCAGGAAATTCCTCACGGGCAAGCTTGGATGCGGAATAGACACTTGCCCCGGCTTCGTTCACGATAATATATGGAATATCGAGTGTATGCTTCTTAATGACACCTGCAATAAACTGTTCCGTTTCTCGAGAAGCTGTTCCATTCCCAATAGCAATGAGTTCCACACCATATTTTTTAATATAGTTCATAACGGTCTTTTCAGCACCTGCAGTATCATGTTTCGGAGCTGTTGGATATATTACCCCCACCTGATGGACTTTTCCGGTCTCATCCACCACAGCAAGTTTACAACCAGTCCGATAAGCAGGGTCCACACCAAGAACGGTTTTCCCTTTAAGCGGCGGCTGAAGCAGCAGGTTCTTTAGGTTTTTAGCGAAAACATCAATGGCCTGCTCTTCAGCTTTTTCCGATAAACTATTGCGAATTTCCCGCTCGACGGAAGGCTGAACAAGCCGTTTATAACTGTCTTCGATTGCCCCTTCTATAATTTCGGTTGTTTCTTGATTAGACGGATTTGTAATCATTTGTTTTTGCAGGTATTCCTTTACATGATCTGCCGGCGGTTCAATGGAAACTTTCAGCACATCTTCTTTTTCGCCGCGGTTTAACGCAAGCACCCGATGGGAAACCATGGATCGAACCGCTTCACTGTAATCGTAATACATTTCATAAACGCCCTTTTCATCTTTCGCTGCATCTTTCACCTCGGACTGCATCAATCCGCGTTTAAATGTCTGATTACGAATGTATTCGCGGTATTCCGGGTCATCAGATATCCACTCGGCAATAATATCATTAACACCCGCAAGTACGTCTTCAACTGTGTGCAGTTCATGTTCATCTGATAAATACGCCTCAGCTTCTGTACGAACAGCCCGCAGTTCCTGTTCCCATACAAGTACAGCCAGTGGTTCCAGACCCTTCTCCTTCGCTTTGGCTGCCTTTGTCCGGCGTTTTTGTTTGTATGGCCTGTACAAGTCTTCCACGCGCTGGAGCTGTGTGGCCCGGGTAATCTCCTGCTCCAGTTCTTCTGTAAGTTTGCCTTGTTCATCAATCAGACGAATGACCTCTTGCTTGCGTTCAGCAAGATTTACTGCATATTGATATTTATCCTCAATCAGTTTAATTTGAACTTCATCAAGACCACCTGTCATTTCTTTCCGGTATCGTGCAATAAATGGAACGGTATTCCCTTCTTCCATTAATGCGATAACTTTTTTGACAGTGCCCGCGTTCACGTCTGTTTCCTTGGCAACCCAATTTTCAATTTCAGTAGACACCATTTCTTCCTCCTTCTATGTACGACGCTAATTTTACCAAACATGACCCGCAAATGAAAAAGCCAACCGTTCAGGCTGGCCGCTCATTCATCATAACGTATCGCAATTAGTGTTGTATCATCTTTTCTGGCTGCTCCAAAATTATGTTCATAATCAATTATGATTTGCTGGGCATCCTTATTCAGAAAAAGGCTGCTGGACAAATCGGAATCCGCAACACCATCCGAAAACATGATGAAATTCATTTCGGAATCCAGTTTATCCGAAACAACCTTAAAGGGACGATGATATCCGGCAAGATAACCCACATTTGGTATGTTGCGCTTTTTTTTGCCGTTTTTCGGGATCGTTATAACCCCAATGTTCCCAATCGAAGAAAAAGAATAGCGTTTTGACGGAAAATCCAACTTTAATATGCCGATGACGACGCCTCTTTTTCCGGTTAATTGTTCATTGCACCGTTTGATTAATTGTTGGACCGTAGTATGAATATTACTTTTGATAATATCGATGACAATTTGGGAGGATTCCCGGGCAAATTCACCGCTTCCCAAGCCATCTGCAAGCACACACAAAAACTCGTTCTCTGTCTCGGTATAAAAGTAGCTGTCCCCACAGTAATACTGACCTTTCTTTGCTTTCTGAAAAACAGCTACATCAACTTTTTGCGAGGCCGTCAATCAAGAACCTCCGCGCTCTCGGACTGGATTGCTTCCCGTAGTTTACGCAGAGAACGTCGCTGCAGTCTTGAAACGTGCATTTGTGAAATACCAAGTAATTCCCCGGTTTCCTTTTGGCTCATCTGATCAAAATACGTACAGCGCAATATTTGCTGTTCACGCTCAGATAAAACCGGTAATATTTTCTCAAGTAACATTCGCTGGTCAACATTTTCATAGCCTTCTTCACTGTTGCCAACCAGATCAAGGATAGCAACTGTACTTCCATCAGAATCCGCTTCGATCTTTCGGTCTACGGAAAGTGCCTTGTAACTTTTACCCATCTCCATCGTTTCCAGCACTTCTTCTTCAGGTACACCAAGGTGCTCAGCAATCTCGCGAACGGTCGGTGAATCCTGATTTGAAGTGGTCAGTTCTTCGGCAGCTTTCTTAATTTTCGGTCCCAGTTCTTTGATTCTGCGTGGAACATGTACACTCCATGTCTTGTCCCGAATAAAACGCTTAATCTCTCCGATAATGGTAGGAATGGCGAATGATTCGAATGACTTGCCGTACGATGCGTCATATCTTTTGACGGCGGCCAGCAGACCAATCATGCCTACTTGGACAAGATCTTCATGAATCGTACTGTTTTTCGAATATTTTCTGGCAATTGACTCGACTAAATCTTTGTATGCCAGAACAACCTTTTCTTGTATTATTTCATCTGTCGGGTCTTGCTGGAGATGTTCGATCCATTGGTAGACCTCATCTCTGCCCTTATTGTGTGGTTGAGATTTGGTCGTCATCCAAACCCACCTCGGTTTCATTGAGATACTTCGTCATTAATACGATAACACCATAATTATTATTGATTTCAACTTTATCCATTAGCGCATTAATGAGGAAGAGTCCGAACCCGCCTTCACGCAAATCTTCCACCGGCTCGGAATGCGTATACGGGCCGATTCCGCCTTTAATTTCCTTCAGGTTGAAGCTTCCACCATGATCCGCAACCATAACCTCCAGACGATTTTCATACACACCAAACCCGACAGTTATTTCTCCACCATCATCTTCACCATACGCATGGTCTACAGCATTCGTAATTGCTTCAGAAAGCGCAACTTTCAGATCTTCAATGTCTTCATAGGAAAAACCCATTCGATTGGCTATTCCGGAGATACTCAGGCGTACCACACCCACATATTCCGCTTTAGCAGGTACTCTCATCTCGATAAAATCAAACTTTTCCATTATTCATTCCCACCTCTGATTGCGGTATCAATGTCTATAATTTCATCCAAACCAGTGATTTTAAACAACCGTGCAACACGGGACTGCAGATTGACGAGCTTCAGGTGACTGTCTGTCTCTTTTGTTGATTTCAACGCACTAATAAAAACACCGAGTCCTGTGCTGTCCATATAATTTACATCTTCCATATTAACTTCAACGGTTTGCCCGGATTCCTTCGTCAGCGGCAATATCGTACTTTTAAGTCGTGGGGCTGTATATGCATCAATTTCCCCGGTCAAAAGGACTGTCGATTTTGTCTCTTCATTCCTGACATCTATCTTTAGTTCCATCTCCATCCTCCTAAAGCCCAAATAATTTTAAACATTCATTTATAACATTACCTTCTTTTTCCCTAAAATAGGACAACCTAAACTTCCTGCCTTAAAATGATTAATGTGAAATCATCCCGAAGCTGAAAACCCTGCAGCCGTTCAAAATGCTTATATACACCAGTTACCATTTCCTGTGCAGATAAATGGGAATACGATTTAATGGTCTCCAGAATTTCTTCTGTCTCAATAAACCGTTCCCCCTGCCTGCATTCGGTAACGCCATCCGTTAACAAAATTACCATATCACCTTTTTCGATGACACGTTCATACTGCTTGTAGTTGGAATCCGGTGATACACCGAGAACGAGGCCTTTTGTCTCAATTTCTTCAAAAGAATCAGTTGCGGCATTGTAATAAAATCCAGGTTCATGGCCTGCAGAAGAATATAGGAGTTTCTTTTCAGCCGGAAGGTATTGTGCATAAAACATGGTGATAAACATGCTTGGATCAACGTTTCGTTCTACAGCACGGTTCAGGTTTTTCAAAATAGACCTTGGACTCATTGTCTCTTCTGAAAAACTGTCCATTGAATATTTAATCATGGACATGCATAATGCAGCAGGGATACCCTTTCCAATAACATCAGCAAGCGCTATTCCAAGTGACCCGTCTTTCCCTTTGATGAAATGGTGGTAATCGCCATTCATCTGGTGGGCGGGGACACTAACCACCCCGATGTCCAAGTTATCAATGGATGGTTTTGTTGTAGCCAGCAGTGTGTCCTGCATACCGGCTGCTAATGAAATTTCCGATCTGAGTTCCAGCTGCTGTTCTCTTAATGCCTGATAATCCTGTAATGCAAGACCATACGAAATCATTGTCTCCAATAAAAAATTCATCGAATGCCAAATGTGTTCCGGTATGTCAGGGTATAATTCCACCAAAGCCTGATTATGCAAATTAACAATTTCTTCAGGAGGAACACCATTTTTAATAAATGTCTTGCTGATTTGTTCTGCCCCGTAAAGGGACTGCTCATCTAAACTTTGGATATAATGTTTGAGAAATTGCTTATAATTAGCTGCATCCGTATTTAACATATCCATGTAATCGTAGCCCCCATAGCAAATTTAATGGGGAGATATGTTTCGTCTCCCCTTGAATTAATTCCAATGGCTGAATCTGTTTATCTAACCCACTTAATTGCCCTGATTTCGGTACCTTTTCCTTCTTCCGACTTAATGTCGAATTCATCCATTAACCGTTTTACACCAGGCAGCCCTGCACCGAGTCCTCCTGATGTTGAATATCCGTCTTCCATCACCTGACTGATATCCCCTATCCCTGGACCTTTATCTGTGCAAATCATGCACATTCCTTTTTGTTCCAGATTATCAATAACATCAAAACAAACGGTTCCCTTACCGGAATATAAATAAATATTTCGAGCTAATTCGGATATTGCCGTTGCAATCCGCGCCTGGTCAACCGTCCCAAAACCGGTTTTTCTTGCAATATCTCTTCCAAGCTGACGAGCAGCAACAATGTCCCACTCTTTTTTTATCGTAACGCAGGATTGGAGATCCATAATTATTCCCCCAGTTCCTGGTGCAGTTTTATCAATCCTTGTTCCAAATCTAAGGCAGTTGGGACATTATTTAAATGTATGCCCAGATCAATTAACGTCATTGCAACTGCTGGCTGGATCCCGGTTAAAACTACTTTCGCCCCCATTAGATCTGACATAGTAACGACATCACCCAAGACCTTTGCAATAAATGAATCAATCACTTCAACGGATGTTAAGTCAATTACTACTCCTGAAGAACCGCTTTTATGAATTTTATCCAACAGATCTTCCTGGAATTGAATCGCAGTACGATCATCTATTTCTGTCTGTATAGAAATCAATAAATAGTTGTGCAACTTCAAAATAGGTATACGCATCACAATCACTCCCCACCTAAGGAATCAATCATTTCTTCAATTTCACCGTACTTTTTGTCCAGATCAACAACTTGTCTGCCAGTTATTTCCAAAGCCTTCCGGAACCCTTTTTTCAGCGAGCTTTTCGTTGGAAATTTGCCAAGATCGATACCCAAATTAACAATTGTCTGGGCAATCTCAGGACGAATTCCAACCAGAATACATGTCGATCCAATCAAACGTACGGCTTCCGCAGCTTGAATAATATGGTGAGCCACCATTGTATCAACAACAGGAACCCCTGTAATATCAATTAATACAACCTCTGAGTTGTGCTTAATGACACCCTCCAGCAGGTTCTCCATAATTAGCTTTGCCCGCTCCGTGTCAATTGTTCCAATCAGCGGCATTATGGTAATCCAATCCATAACCGGTATCAATGGCGCTGATAATTCCTGAAGCGCAACCCGTTGCAGGGAAACGATGTGCTCCCAGCTCCCAGAGTACTCATTAACAAGCTGACGGATTATCGGTTCAACCCAATTGTCAACACTTTTGATCACGTTTGATATGTATGCTGAATCAACCTGATCAGATTGGCTGAGAATATAGTCAATCGTTACACGACGGAAAACTTGAAGCCCGTCCGTTATATAACTGAGCGGCCAGCCAAGATTAATCAGTTTTTCAGAAAAATCCTCAAGGGACTTGGAATTTCCCTGTTTCTTAATGCTGGAAAAAATAACATTGACAAACTCTCTATTTGTACTCTCAAACAATTCTTCCGAGATACTGGATGTATAATTGTAATCTTTCAACGAGCCAACTTCATCCAGCCACATATGAACAATTGTATCACTATTTTCCATAGCGATTTTTTTAAACTTCTCGTCCATGTTGTACCTCCTGATATTTTAAAAAAGTAATTATAAAATTCGGTATACTGTTATACTACCATTTCCTGTCGAATTTAGCAGGTAATATTATAATTCCTATAAGAATTAAGTATTTATGCTTATTATATCATAATGAAAGATGGTATCGTTTGTCACATGAAAAAATACCCCATCACCTTCTATGGCGGGGTATTTTCTAATGGTCATACATATCTTTCAGACCTAAACTTATTTCCAATGCTTTGTCAATTTTCTCCATCATCGCATTGTCCAGCTTTGTAATTTTGTCGGTTAACCGTTGTTTATCCAACGTACGGATCTGTTCCAGCAATATGACAGAGTTGCGATCAAAACCATACCGTTTTGCATCAATTTCTACATGGGTCGGCAATTTGGCCTTCTGAATCTGTGCAGTAATTGCAGCAACAATAACTGTAGGACTGAACCGGTTTCCTATATCGTTTTGCAGAATCAAAACCGGGCGGATACCTCCCTGTTCGGATCCTACAACGGGTGATAAGTCGGCGAAATATACTTCGCCCCGTTGAACGATCAAAAGCTTACACCCCGATCACAGAGCGTTCTAGGGTGTTTTTTTCGGCCTCTTCTTCTGCCTGAAATGCTTCCGAAGCTATTTTCAGATTAATTCTGGCCATTTCTTCATAACCTTGCTGCATGGATTCGCGAAATTGCTGAATGTGCTCATCTTTTTTATATTCCAAGTAATTTCTTGTGGCTTGACATATGAAGTCACTTAAATCGCTCTGCTCATACTTCATTAATCCATCCACCTCATTTATCAGGTTTTTTGGTAGTCGTACTAAAATTTCCTGTATGCTCTCTGACAAAACCATACACCTCCGCCAACTGTTGAACGAATCACTATTTAATTCTTTTTTTATAATATCATTCTCTGACAAGGTTTGCAAAGGCTTATAGGGAATTTATAAGAATTCCCGGTTTATCTTATACCATCGTTGTCCTTATGCGGCAGAAGTTATATACTATCAAAATCGACTTAGAAAGACAGAAAACCCCAGCACATGCACCCGTTCGTTACGGAAAGCCCCTGTTACCTATGTTTATTTCATTTTGGAAATATTATGCACGCGTCCGCCGATTATTTTCCCGAATAGGTTCTTGGAACACGGCTGCTTATCATACAGGGGATTTCATAGCTGATGGTATCCAAATAGTCCGCAACTTCATCAACCCCAATCATCTCATCCCGCTGCTTTCCTATCAGTGTGACCTTTGTTCCGACTGGATATTCCTTATCAAGCTTAATCATTGTCTGATCCATACAAATCCGTCCGACAATCGGCATGCGCTTTCCATCAATCAGAACATCGATTCCCTGCAATTTGCGGATCCATCCATCCGCATAACCAATCATAATCGTGCCGATCCATTCGTAATCAGACGTTGTATAGGTGGCTCCATAGCTGACAGACTCACCAGGCGCAAGCCTTTTTACATGAATCAACCTGCTGTGCAGGGAAAATGATTGCTTTAAATCAATAATTTGTTCCTTTTTTACGGTTGATGACGGGTACAAGCCATACATTGAAATCCCGAATCGAATATAGTGATGCATTTTTTCCGGATAACGAATGGATGCAGCACTATTGCCGGTGTGAATTGCAACCGGCTCTTCCCACATACCCCGGAATGCTTGCAACAGTTTGTCGAAACGCTCATTCTGCATGATAAAATAATCCTTACCCGATTCATCCGCAGTTGCAAAATGGGTATAGATTCCGGTTAACTTTACGTTGGATGCTTCTTTCAGTTCGTCAACCAGCTGATGCAACTCATCTTCTGTCCGCAAACCAATTCTCCCCATTCCGGTATCCCATTTCATATGAAGGTTCACTGGCCCTGGAAGTGATTCCCGCTTTACCTCCCGCAGCCATTCTTTTTGAAAAAATGTCAGCGTAATATCTTTCTCTGCTGCAACAGCCACATCTTTAGGAGCTACACGTCCAAATACCAGAATCGGCACATCAAATCCGGCTTCCCGTAATGTGATTGCTTCCTCCAGAATGGCGACGGCAAGCATTTGCGCTCCGCTTTTCAAAGCACTTTCTGCAACTTCAACCGCTCCATGTCCGTAAGCATCGGCCTTTACTACTGCAATGACACTGCAGTGCGCCGGTATTCGTTCCCTAATTTGTTTTACATTATATTCTATCGCATCAAGATCCACTTCTGCCCATGTATCACGATAAAGGCTTGGTGTCATGTCAGTACAGCCCCTTTCCTTCTTGCTTCTATACATCCATTTTATATGAACAGCAGCAAAATAAAAAGCAGACCCCCTCTCCTTATGAGTCTGCTTGCCGCATTTCATTTACTTCACTTCTTTACGCTTTACGGATTTGGCGACTTTGATCAATTCTGCTTCGGTCAACTCGTCACTAGCGAGGTAAAAGTTCACCCCATTATTGGTCCATTCAATTGCATTTCCGGATAGTGCCCCGACAGAATGTCCGAGATTTACAATTTCGCCATTCACAAATTGTGGAGAGGTCGTTGTCGGAACAACATCATTCTTTTCTTCAACCAAGGTGAAATTCTTGTCACCTGAAAAGGTCATGATCACCCGTTTTCCGTTCTCCAGCTCGATTTCTTTCTGTTTTGTCAGCTCACTTCCAGCCATATAAAATGGAATGACAACGGAAAATGCATCCGTTTTTCCGTCACCGGATACAGCGGAATCTGATGCTCCTGCTGACATATTTTTCTCCATTTCAAAATCGCCTTTTTTAAATTCTGGACTTGTATTAAATTCGGAGAAAGCGACTTCCACCAGTGGATTTTTATCCTTATCAAGTACTTTTACCATCACTGGTGTATATGTCTTTTTATCAAAATAGATTTTCTGATATGGCAGGTTATTGTTGCTTTGATAATTGGTTTCGGTTTGGAAGATATAGTATTTTTCACCCGCTTTGAAGGTAGCGTCCTTGTCTTTAGCAACATCATTCACCAGCGACTGGAACAAATAAGGCTGACTGCCGTTTTCCGGCCATTCCTTCTGAAACTTAAAACTTTTATTTAGTGCCGGAGACAGTACAAAAACACCTTCCTCATTTTTCAAAATGATTTGACTGCCCTTGTCATCTTTGGCATTTTTCAATGCTACCCGGTAAAAATCCTTTTTCTTATGCCAAACGTCAATCTTGTAGGTCTGTCCTTCCTGCCCCGTATTCATTTTCATCTCAGCTTTAGCCTTATAGCCATTCATTTCCTCAAGCTTGGATTCCAATTTATCCAGTACTTCTTCCTGAGATTTTTCCCCACAGGCAGCCAGTAAAAGAACAAAACCTAAAGCAATCATCATCCTGATAACAATCTGTTTTTTCATGGACATATCTCCCTTGTCTCATTCCACACGCATATGCTGCGTGGTTTAAATTGGACTAGGAGAACAATATTGTCACGTTCCGTCCGTTAATGTACGGTATACTTTTGCAATGCCTTCCACAACATCCGAGGCCATCAAATCATATACAGAATGGGATTGGGCTATCAGAATATCTGCAGCTTTTCCATGTACATAACAGGCATTTCGCAATGCATTATACAAATCATTATGCTGCATTGCCATTGCCAGTATGATTCCTGAAAGCACATCACCGCTGCCGCCCTTTGCCAGTCCCTGATTTCCAGTTGTATTCACAGATTGCCTTCCATCCGGAGCAGTAACAATCGTGTATGTCCCTTTCAGAACGACATATACCCCGTAAGTCTGTGCAAAGGTCTTTGCATAAGAAAATGGCTCCTGCAAAATATCACCAGCAGACACCCCTGTCAGCATTGCCATTTCACCGGGATGCGGTGTTACAACTGTTGGGTTTGTACGGTCTATCAGCAAGTTCAGTTCATTTCTAATATGGAACAGTCCGTCCGCATCCAGGATAAGCGGCCCCTTTACTCTACTCACCGCTTCCTTCACCTGTGATCGGGTGGTTTCATGCCGCCCAAGCCCCATTCCAAGTACAACAGCATCATAATTTTCATATGGAATCGTATTCTCCGTGCTGATATACCCGTTTGTATCACCAAGCTTCAAGTGGGTAGCCTCGATACACTGTGATGCAACTACAGGTATTGCCTGCTTAACTGTCCCGGCTGTTATAAGACCAGCCCCTGCTCTTAATGCTGCCCGAACTGTCATGGAAATCGACCCCGGCATTTCTTCGCTTCCGCCGATTATAAGTCCCCGGCCATGGTCACTTTTATGGGAGTTCTGCCTGCGCTCCGGCATGGTTTGCAGGAATTGACTATGTGTCCACATAGAGCGTGTCAGATCTGTTTGTGCCTCCCCCGGAAACCCAATCGCAACTGTTTCCCATTCCCCATAATAGCCTGTAGTATGTTGCAGAAATGCGCTCATTTTTGGGAAACCGACAATGACAGTGCAATCAGCTTGTACTGAATCGAAAGCTGCTGCACCTTCATCAGCAGGAAGTCCTGATGGAATGTCAACTGAAATAACATAGGCATCACAGTCGTTAATGACTTCCACAATCTCCTTAACTGGCTCACGAAGTTTCCCTTTTGCACCAATCCCGAGAATGGCATCAACAACAATATCGGATTCCTGCAATGCTCCTTCAACTTCGGCTGCATCCTGTGTGATGGAAACAGATCCGCCGCAATTAATGTACAGGTTTTTATGGTAACGTGCATCCCCGGTTATTTTTGCATCCGGAACTACCTGAATAACCGCTGTCTCATACCCCATATTCAGCATTGTCCGGGCAATTACGTAACCATCTCCGCCATTGTTTCCGGAACCTGCAATAACCATGATTAAATCTGTCATTTCTGCTTTGGATTCAATTTTTTCACTGATTGCCCGACCGGCATTTTCCATCAGCAATTTGCCTTCCATTCCGATTTCCTCTGTTGTATACTGGTCAATACCGTACATTTCTTTTGCGGTGACAATATACAAATTGTTCCCTCCTACCCGCACTAAAATATATGAGACAACCATTGCAATTATGCAGAATACACATCGTGCTTATTTTTCCTCAATAACAACTTGTGCAACAGCATAATCCCTGCTGTGCGTAATGGACAAGTGAATGCGGCACTCTTCATATCCCCCGACTTTCATCGATGGTGCACCAAATTCATCTGCTGCGACTTCCATGTCGTGGAAACTCAGTTCGCCAATCCCCCGTCCGCAAGCCTTGGCAAATGCTTCTTTTGCAGCAAATCTGCCGGCGAGAAATTCCGTTTTGCGGTGAGGATTGGTTATCCTATCAAAACCGTTTGCCTGTTCTGTCCCGGTTAAAATCCGGTCAGCAAAACGGTTATTGTTTGCTAATGCTTTCTGAATCCTGTCCAGTTCAATAATATCTATCCCAATGCCTTTGATCAAAGAATCACCTTCTTTACTGGGTAAGTAAAGGTTGTTGCAGTTTACCAGCGTATTTTAGTACGATTATAGTGGTCATACTATTTATGGTATACTATTAGACTTATATATGAAAATTTAATCCATTGGGGGACATTAAATATGTTTGTCCGGACTGAAAGAAGCCTAAAAGAATTTATGCAGTTTTACCCGGTTGTATCAGCACTTGTCATTATCCATCTTGCACTCTGGCTGATTTGTGACTTCCTGCAGCTGCCGTTCGGTGTTCAACTGAAAGCATGGGGGAGTGGAAATAACTTTTTCATCCAGCAGGGGGAATACTGGCGATTGATTACACCCATCTTTTTGCATGCAGGATTAATGCATACAATATTCAATTCATTTGCCCTTGTCCTGTTTGGCCCGGCCCTGGAACAGATGCTTGGGAAATATAAATTTATAGCCGCATACTTGTTTGCTGGTTTTGCAGGAAATCTTGCAACCTTTCTGCTCGGTCCACCGATTTATATTTCCGTTGGTGCTTCCGGTGCAATATATGGATTATTCGGGATTTATATATTTATGGTGGCGTTCCGTAAACATTTGATTGATTACAGCAATGCTCAGATTGTGGTTGTCATTTTTGTTATTGGTGCGGTTATGACATTTATCCAGCCGGGAATTAATATATATGCACATGTTTTCGGGTTTTTAGGCGGCTTCCTGATTGCCCCGCTTGTCTTAACAAATGCCCTGCCATTCTCACCATGGCGAAATAAACGTTTCGGCAAAAATGACGGAGTTCAGTTTGACCCAAACCGCTGGAAAAAACGGAGAATTCCTAAAAAGCTTTATACGTATGCATTCTGGACATTCCTTGCTATTCTTGTTTTATTTGGACTGCTGGGAAGGATCTTTTGATATCAGGGCTAAAAAACACACTGAACGTCTTCGTCCAGTGTGTTTTCCCTTTAACCCCGATAAGAATACCAGTCACTTAATGTATTTGCATCTGATTCTTCCAGTTCTTTTACGGTAAAATGTTTTCCCATTCCCATTTTCCCGATAATCGACAGTTTAACCGTGGCCAGTTTCTGTTTAATATGAATCTTATGCTGTTTTTTCTCAAACGACTGTACACGTTTATGATACATGGTCAGCGTATCCCTGCTGAAAAAACGATAGCGGACAGTCAACCGTTCGCCATCCAGACGGTACCCGCCATCTTTGTGACGAAGAATACCGAGATAAACAGTTGCTGCAAGCACAAGCAGCGGTGCCCATATCAACTGCGGGTAAATCAATGCCGATACAATCGGCGGAATCAGGAACAAGAAAGATGCACGTATCAGATAAAATTTCCGTGCCCTTTTTGGCAGCGGGGTCAAATCGTTGGTTATACCTGCATATTCGGGAAGGAATTTTTGCAGGAATGTTTCCACTTCATCTGCTTTCATAATCGGAAACAGCACAGATGAAAAATCCTCGCCTTTATCCATGGAACCGCCGGCAATCTCGGCATACACAGTGACATATCCGAGCGGCTGCCGAATCAGGCTTTCCTGGATGCCCACTGCCTGAATACGTTTCAATGGAATGGTAAGCTGTTTCTTTTCCAGCAGCCCCCGTGTGATAAACAGTTCATCTTCCATTTTCGTAATTGTAAAATTGCCGTACTTTATCATCGTACCGGCGATCCCAAGCACCCAAAGCAGAAGCAGGGAAAATAACCCCAACACAACGATCAGTATGATACCCAAGCCGATTATCCACTCAAATGTATTGTCATAAAAATCATCCGGAATGAATTGTTCCAGTTCCGAGGATCCAAATGCCGCGATGGCAAGAATGACTCCGATGCTGCCAGACGTTGTTCCCGCTATGAAAAGCCGCTTGAAAGTAATCGTTGATGATGGCCAATCTTCCTCGGCCTCTTCTGCTTCAACGTCACGTTCGAAAGCACTGACCGTTTTCAATTCCTGGCGCAATGCCTCCCCTTCCGACAACTTGACCGCTTTTAATGATGCCTCTGCACCTGTACCGCTCCCGGCTGTTTCAATATTGACCCGTGTCAGTTTAAAAATACGGTGGATTACACTGGACGTCAGATCAATTGACTGAATCCGATTTTTGGAGATATACCGTTTTTTCCGTATGAAGATACCATATTCGATTCTCAGTTCATCATCTTCCACACGATAGGTATACCTGTACCAGGATAAAACACTAAACACAATCAGCAGAATAAGAACAGCAGATGCCCCCAGTACGAAATACAATAATGATGTGTCCTGAAATGTTATAAAGCCTAAAATAATTGCAAATGCAGCCTCTTTAACGACTTTGATAAAATTGAAGAACACTGCCGCCGGATGAAGTCTCTTCTGTTCAGACATCATCTTCATCAACCCTTGCTAAAGCAGAAATCCGGTCCCTTAATTCCGATGCATCCTCTTCAAGCAGAGCCGGGATTTCGTGTGTGGTGGCTGCAGTGGAAATAGTAACACTGGCAAGCTTATATTTTTTCAAGACAGGTCCCTGTTGTGTATCAACATGCTGAACCCGAATCATTGGCACCAGTGTACGTGACACAATCAAAATACCATGCTGAATATAAATCTCCTGTTCAAAAACTTCATACCGCCATCTCCTCCAGCGCAATACTGGCAAAAGAAAAACAAATACATAAGTACAAATGGCACTTACCAGTACTGCTGCCGGGATGACCCAGATTGACCAGTCAAAAATAAAAGTCAATACAGTTGCTGCGATGGTGGCAAGCCATAAAACAGCAACATATATGCCGGCAGTGATTTTCCACGCTTTTATGGCATCTGATGCAATTGTATTAATTGGTGGCTGTCTCAATTGTAGTCCCCCTTCTACTCTCTCTATCATACCTATACGATTATTATATAGTAAATGTTTCGACAAAAACGGACAAAAATAAAATATAATTCGGATGCTGACTATAATCTACGGCAATATAGCAGTTTGCATTTTCGTTTGGTTTAAGCGCTTTTGTTCGGCGGCTGATGCATTTCGTTCGGCGGGTTTCCGCTTTTTTTCGGCGGCTTATGCATTTCGTTCGGCGGGTTTCCGCTTTTGTTCGGCGGCTTATGCATTTCGTTCGGCGGACTCCCACTTTCCTTCAGCGGCTGATCCATATCCTTCATAAAATACAAAAAGCTCCTTGTCATAAGGAGCCTTTACTTAGCTGTTACGTTTATTATTTTTGTGATTTCTGCGCTTTTGAAAGTTTCCTTTGCGGTTGTTGCTGCGGCTGCCTTGCCCGCGACCGCCTTGCCCGCGTTTTCCGTAAAACTTTTTATTGTTGTTTCTACCAGGCTTACCTTTTCCGCCTTGTGCCTTTTTAACACTGATTGGCTGAACGGAAGAAATTCGTACCGGCGTATTTTTGCGTTCTTTCGTCAGCATTTTTAGCGCTGCCGAAATTACCGTTATGGAATCATGTTCCTGAAGCAGTTCGCTTGCTGTTTCCTGATAAGGTTGCAAATCCTCATTATCGATTGTACGAAGAAGCTTGTCCACAGCTGCCTGCTGCTGTCCGCGCTGTGCTTCCTTATTAGTTGGCGGCATAATCCGCTTCATCTTGCTCTTCGTAACCCGCTCGATTATTTTAAGGTGGCCCATTTCTCTTGGTGTAATGAATGAGATAGCTTCACCTGTTTTACCCGCTCGGCCTGTCCGGCCAATCCGGTGCACGTAACTTTCCGGATCCTGCGGAATATCAAAATTATAAACGTGGGTTACACCGGAAATGTCAAGCCCGCGCGCTGCTACATCGGTTGCGACCAGTACTTCGACACGCCCATTTTTAAATTTATTTAAAACCGACATCCGTTTGCCCTGTGTCAGATCACCATGAATACCTTCAGCACGGAATCCTCTGATCTGCAATCCTTCCGCAATCTCATCCACCCGTTTTTTCGTACGGCTGAACACAATCGCAAGTGCCGGGGCATTGATGTCCAAATGATTGGTTAGTGTGTCAAATTTATATTTCTCCGGTACTTCAATGAAATACTGGTTAATATTCTCCACGGTCATTTCTTTCGCTTTTACTTTTACTTCTTTTGGCGAATTCATCAGATTTGTTGCAATATCACGGATTTCTTTCGGCATTGTTGCTGAAAATAGCAATGTCTGCCTGTCTTCCGGGATGTTTTTTAAAATTTCCTTAATATCATCAATGAAACCCATATTCAGCATTTCATCTGCTTCATCCAAAACTGCGGTCTGCACGCCGGCAGTTCGTATTGTCTTCCTTCGCATATGGTCAAGCAGTCTGCCAGGTGTTGCCACAACAATCTGTGGACCATCTTTCAACGAGCGGATCTGCCGCTCCATATGTTGTCCGCCATACACAGGCATTGCCCGAATACCTTTAAACCTGGCAAGCCGATTCAATTCCTCAGCTACCTGAATTGCCAGTTCACGTGTCGGAGCAACCACAAGCCCTTGGATTTTTTTCTCGTTTTTATCGATTTTATCGATCATCGGTATCCCGAATGCTGCAGTTTTCCCTGTACCGGTCTGTGCCTGTCCGATTACATCCTGTCCATCTTGAGCAAATGGTATCGTCTCAGCCTGAATTGGCGTTGCTTCCTCAAAGCCCATCTTTTCCAAAGCCTTCATAATGGGCTGTGAAATATTTAATTCATTAAATGTTGTCACCTTAAAACTCTACTCCTTTTTATTCCAATAAAATTAAATATGAGGCATCACCCAATTCAGGAAGAGGCCTCATCCCTTGAAATCACATACGTAAAATAACAGTCAACCTATCATAACACATGTTAAACAATGATTTCCACTACTTACTGAATGATTTTTTGAACAAGGAATGTTAAAATAAATTAGATTACGCATAAACATAAGGGAGGATTACCATGCGTCTGCCTCCGTTCAACCCATACATAGCTGTTGTCATTGGTGTTGCTTCTGTATCAACAGCAGCAGTTCTTGTGAAATTGGCAGATGGTGCACCTGCTTCCATCATCGCCAATTATCGTCTTTTATTTGCAGTTATTATTATGGCTCCATATATTTTCATTAAACACCGCAATGAATTTCGTTTAATCCATAAAAAAGATTGGGCTTTATCAACAATCGCCGGGGTCTTACTGGCCTTTCATTTTATTCTCTGGTTTGAATCACTCGATTATACATCGGTTGCCAGTTCTGTTGTCCTGGTTTCAATGCAGCCTATTTTTGCCTTTTTGGGAACATATTTTATTTTTCAGGAACGTTTTTCACCCGGCGCTGTTATCAGTATGGTCATTGCTGTACTGGGCAGTATCATTATCAGCTGGGGAGACTTCCGTATAAGCGGCATCGCACTTTTTGGTGACTTTCTCGCACTTATGGGTGCCGTAACCGTAACCGCATACTTTCTGTTGGGACAGCAACTGCGGAAACGATTATCACTGATGACCTATACGTTTGTCGTGTATGGTATTAGTTCAATTACATTGATTATTTATAATCTGATTTTACAGCATGACTTTCTCGGCTATTCAACGCATCACTGGTTTGTTTTTCTTGGACTGGCCGTCATCCCGACCTTTTTCGGCCATTCCTTGTTCAATTGGGCACTCAAGTGGCTGAGCACGTCAACCATATCTATGGGTATTGTATTTGAACCGATTGGCGCCGCGATTCTTGCCTACCTTATCTTGGATGAAGGTGTAACATGGTCACAATTTCTTGGCGGAACCATCGTTATTTTCGGGCTGTTTTTATTCATTATGAGCACCACCCGCAAATCAAAGGTGACCATTTCAAGAAAGCATCACAATTAATCGGCGGTTAAACAATCTGGTATAAGGTAACCACTACAATGAAGGAATTGAGGGGATGTCATGACTATTCAACTAATGACAGATGGGGGAGCCGATATTCCGAAGCGGCTGCAGGAATCAATGGATATAATTTCAGTACCGCTTTATTTGCACTTCCAGGATGAACAATTCAAAGCTGGGGAGACCATTGACTTGGAGACCTTTCATCGGAAAATAAAATTGTCGGATGAATTGCCCCGTTCCGCAGCACCCAGTCCCAATGATTTTTACGAAGCATACAAGCGGATTGACAGCAAAGTTCCTATCATTATGTTTAGCATATCAAGAGGGATAAGCACTACCTATGAAAATGCGGTACTTGGTAAAAACATGCTGTTGGAAGAGGAACCTGACCGTAAAATAGAGGTTATCAACACCAAAACTGCATCATGCGGAATAGGCCTCCTGCTCCATGAAGCCAAAATAAAAATCGGGCAGGGTCTCACATACAATAAACTGATTGATCACTTGCGGGAACGTGTTGAACAAACAACTACATTATTTGTACTGAAAACATTGGAAAACCTTGTCAAAGGCGGGCGCTTGGACAAGATGAAAGGTAAAATAGCAAAAACACTTCATATCAAAGTTTTAATGAAAGCAAGCGAAGAAGGCACCATTGAAGTAGCTGACCGGGTCCGCGGTGATAAAAAATCAATCAGACGATTTATTGAACAAATCGGAGAGTACACAAAGGACTTTGAAGACAAAGTTATTTCAATGACACATTGCAATGCAGAGGAACGCGCTTCACATGTGCTGGAAGAAATACGGAAAAAGTATCCATTTAAAGATGCCTATTTAACCGAAATGGGACCATTAATAGCAACATACGCCGGTGAAGGCGGATTAGTCATTTCCTTTTTTAGGGACTAAAACAGGGAGATTGCGTTACATGCAGTCTCCCTGTTCTAATTCGGACTTTTCATTAAAAATTCATGTACCAGCTGATTCAGGGTATCCTTGTCATCACCCAGACAAATCAGATGTCTGGATCTTTCAAAGAAAATAACTTCGGTCTGGTCGGAAGTTATTTCCTTATCCATGTAATAAACCGTTTTATATGGAACCATGCCATCCTGCTGACCCTGTGCAATCAGTACAGGCATATCCAGTTCCTTTAAATACTTGCGGGTGAAACGCACAAGTTTCAAAAACTCGATGTTCGCTTTAAATGGAACTTCCCCAAGTTTTCGTTTATAGTGCAAGAATAATTTATTTCGCCGAAGATTACCCTTAAATCCATCCGCCACAGCCTTTTTCACATCTTTGGCCATCTGCCTAAAGGATAAAAATTTACCGGCTGGTGCAAGTAAGACCAATTTACTGGTTGGATATTTCGCGGCTAAGTAAGAGGCAATCATACCACCCATCGAAAAACCAATCACATAAATGGTATCGTATTTTTCCTTGAGCTGCTTCATTTTCTCTTCTGCTGTTTCGAGCCATTTTGTATGCGGCACATTGTGCAGGGCGAGTTTTTTGCCATGTCCCGGCAATGTCGGTACTTCGACATGCCAGTCTGTATGTTCCTTTAAATACGTTACAAGCGGATCCACTTCATATGGACCGCCTGTGTATCCATGAATCACTAGACATCCAATCATACAAATTCTCCTCGTTTTTTCCATCATGCCAACACGGTATGACCATTATTATTCCAAAAACAAAGCCGATGAATGTAAACTTTCATCAGCTTATGATTATTTGATTTGTTTCATAAGAGCCCCAAGTTGTTTGACCACTGGCGAAACTTGTTGGACTGTATTGGCAACCTGACCGATTGTCGATAACATTTTATCCAGATCCACTTCACCTTTCTTCTCCTGAAAATAGTGAAAAAGATCATTTCCTTCTATTCCTGTATTAAAGTTATGACTTCCATGCTTATAACCCGGATGCCAGTTAATCGGCTGGCTTGGTTTTGAAAAATATTCAAAAGGTGTCTGGAAGGATTCTTTTGTTTTCGGAACCGGTTTATTAAATGGTGATTGCTGTATATAAGGCCGGTCATGATTCATATGGTTGAAATGTGGCCTGTCGTACATTACACACACCCCTTCAGCAAGTTCTTATTGTAAAATATGCTGAAATTAAGAAGAGTGTGCAGGCCAGTTAACTGCTGCGGCATCATTCATTTAAGAATGAAAATACGTGTTGTCTTGTCCATCAGTCTCCAGCATGCGGTTAATCTTATTCGTTTGCATGCCGAGAATCATATGATTGTTAACAAATGTGGCTGGTGTACCAAACACACCTATTTCCTGCAGCTGTTCCATATATTCATGATATTTTGTAACATTCTTTGTTTCAAAATGTACATTTAATTTATTTAAATGTGCCAACAGTTTATCACATTGAGAACAATCATCACTTACATACACAATCACATTTTTCTCGCTCATAGATGATTTCCTCCTTGAAGTTTTTGTGATTTGGTTTATAAACTTCATGTTTTATTTACCCACCTGGTTAACACCTTAAACACGATTATGTAATTTAGTTTACAATACGGTTACAAATGAATATTTCTCGTAAAAAAACAAAAGGCTGGGACAAAAGTGTATGATCCGAAGAAAAGCCCGAAATAGAGCATCTAGCCGCTCCGGAAATATACTACGCTAGTTACCTCGTCTTTTGAATCACACTTTTTGATATGTCCCAGCCTTTTATTGGTTCCGTTCCCTGGAGATGATCGAACATCTCATCATATAGAATAGAACAGAGCCCATCCCTCATACAGAATACAATGCCTTAAATAGTTGGGCTATGATTTACATCACACCTGATTATTTTTGTATAATACATATGAAACCAGCTGAAACATCCGCTGCGGGGAAATGGTACCTTTTCTGAGGGTGTGCACCTATGCTCAAAAATGGCTTTATAAAAATTTTATATTTTCTTCATCTACTGTTTAGAGGATAGGGGTATCATGTATTACGAGTATGAATCCATTTATAAAGGTTGATCATAATGTCCATCCGAAAACGGCTTTTTCTGTCAAATGCAGCAATGGTGCTGATGCCAATTGTTGTTATTATACTAATAATACTTTTACTTGTTGTCATTCTTAACGGCGGTTTTGAATTTCCGGATAAGCGGTGGCACGGACCACAGCCGCAAAACACCGAACTGAACAGCCGTCTGACCAAAACCGCATCACTAAACCAGGAAAAACTGCTGGACCGGGAATTTTTGGAATCTGTCTTAGATAAATCCGGAACTAAGAACAATGCAATCATTGTTCGTAAAGATGAAAAGATTGTCCAGACAGCCGGGCAGTTGGGTGATATTTCAAACGCAGACCTCCCCGCATATGGAAATGAAGGATTCAATCCAGCGGGAATACGCTTGGACCATAGTCATTATTCCGTCAAACAGCATGATTTTTATTTTCAGGATGGAACAAAAGGTACTTTATTTGTCCTTAATAATTCAGCTTCATTTGTGAAGTTTGCGAGAACGTTTTTTCCGATATTGTTTATCAGTCTGCTCCTGGTTCTTATCATAACAAATGTGCTGCTGTCCTATTTCATGTCGCGGAGCATTTTAGGCCCTGTTAAGCATTTAGCTGCCGCTGCGAAAAAAATAAAATCCGGCAATCTGGATTTCACCATAACACCGAAAAAAAACGATGAACTCGGTCAGCTTGTCCAATCCTTTGATGATATGCGCGCCCAACTGAAAGAATCACTTGAACTTCGGGAAAAATATGAAAACAACCGGAGACAACTGATTGCAAACATCTCACATGATTTAAAGACACCAATCACATCAATCATCGGCTATGTTGAGGGTATCCAGGATGGTGTTGCCCATACCGAAGCAAAGCATGCTCGCTATCTGGATACCATTCATGGCAAAGCAACGTATATGAACCGCTTGATTGAAGAGCTTTCTTTGTATTCAAAACTGGATGTTAAGCGGCTGCCTTTCCAGTTTGAAGCGGTTCATATTTCAGCTTTTGTTCGGGATTACATCGATGAAATAACTGATGAACTTAACGAAAGAAATATTCATATATCACTTGAATCAAATCAGATTGATGCGGTAGTAAAGCTTGACAGGGATAAAATGATTCGCGTATTTGAAAACATCATTTATAACAGTGTGAAATATACGGATAAAGAGACGTGTGACATTCAGATATCGCTTGCGGATAAAGGAACCCTGATAGAAATTACGATAGTTGATAATGGCCCCGGTGTGACGGAAGGGGAGCTGACACAAATCTTCAGCCGGTTTTACCGGACTGATCCATCACGGAATACGGACGGCAGCGGCCTTGGACTTGCAATTGCAGCACAAATCATCGAAACACACGGCGGAACTATTTGGGCAGTAAGTAAACTGGGAGAAGGCTTAAGCATTCATTTCACACTTTCGAAATCAGATGGGGGTAGGCATGAAGAAGAAGATATTAGTTATTGAGGATGATCAGAGCATTGCTGAACTGGAACAGGATTATCTGGAGATTGAGGGTTTTGCAGTCGAAATTGCTTCGGACGGAAATAACGGACTGAAAGCCGTCAATGCCCTGGATAATGATTTAATTTTGCTTGACCTGATGCTTCCTGGTATAAATGGTTTTGAGTTATGCAAACAAATACGTGATGTAACAAATATTCCCATTCTAATGGTTACTGCCAAATATGAGGATATTGATAAGGTCCGCGGTCTGGGACTGGGAGCAGATGATTATATCGTTAAACCATTCAGTCCAAGTGAATTGGTCGCACGCGTAAAAGCACATCTTGCAATGTATGAACGGCTCATACAACGTGAAACTCCGAAAGAAGAGATTTCCATCCGCGGCCTTCAAATAAATACTGCCGCCCGTCAAGTATTTATCAATGGAAAAGAAATTCCGTTTACGGTAAAGGAATTTGATTTACTCAGATTCTTTGCAGAACACCCCAATCAGGTTTTCTCCAAAGAACATTTATTTGAACGTATTTGGGGGTTCGATGCAATTGGTGACAATGCAACCGTAACTGTTCACGTTAAAAAAATCCGTAAAAAAATTGAAAAGGATACGGATAATCCACAATATATCCAAACTGTTTGGGGATCAGGATACCGCTTTAAAGGATAGATTTGAAATTCCCCAGTGCCACGCAGTCCATATATGCTGCGTGGCTTTTTATCGTTTCTTCTTTTCTTGTTTATAAAAAGTTTAGAAAGCGTTCAGATGGATTTCAGACCTGCTTGGTACACTAATAATCAGAACGGGAGGTGGAAACATGAAGTTGTCCGTAAAGGCGAAACGATGGCTGTTAACTGCACATATATTATTTTCCGCAATTATGTTTGGCAACATGGTCACTTTTCTTATTTTAAGCATTACCGTTGCATCAACAAATGACGGCAATTTAATCGAAAGTTGTTACCGGATCATGCATGTGTTGAGTTCAACCTCTGTAAAAGCATCCACTATTGCAACCATTATTACCGGAATTCTGCTTTCTGTTTTAACAAAATGGGGTCTTTTTCAATTCTATTGGCTTATTGTGAAAGAGGTGCTTACGCTCATGCCACTGGGCCTTAACTTATGGGGGATGTACTACTGGACAATGGACGCCTTCCGAATCATGCAGACCTCCCAAGACCGGGCAGCATTATTCATGGTGCAGACAGAACTTTGGTCAGGCATCATAATTCAGATGCTTTCACTCATCTTGATTTTTGTATTATCCGTTTTTAAACCATGGGGAAAACGCCATGCTGCTTCCCGGTCCTAAACTAATTTTTATGTGGAGGTGATATTTTGAAACAAAACAGAAACCGTCTGATTCAAAAAGTATTTGGACTGCTTGCACTGCTTTTTTTCCTGGGCATTATCATTCAGGTGTTCCTCGCGGGCATAGCTCTCTTTATGGATATTGGAAAGTGGCATTACCATACAACATTCATTCATTATGTTGAATTTATACCGCTTGTGATGCTTGTCATATCATTCTTTGGCGGGATCCCAACGAAGTTTCGTTGGCAATGTGCTGGATTGTATCTCTTGATTGTCATTCAATATATAACAGCAAATCTCGCGGGAAGTGTACCTTATCTGGCTGCTTTTCACCCTATTGTAGCATTGCTGCTTTTCTTAGGATCACTTGTCATTACACGTAAAAGCCTTTTTGCAATAAATCATACGAAAAAATAGGAGTTGATCATTATGTATTGGGAACATTTTCATCCGTTTGGATTCTTTTTCTTTCTGTTGATGGTTGGATTACTGGTTACAAATATTGTTATGTGGAGACGACGGGCAAGTTATATGTGCTTTCACCACCGATCATATGATGCATTGTCTGCACTTGACCACCGCCTGGCAAATGGCGAAATTACCATCGAAGAATATGAAAAGGTAAAACAAATACTGAAGAAATAATGGTGAGGCTGTCTTCCCGGGCGGCCTCCTTTAAATTATGTATCTATAATTCTTTAATACTGGTTCCAAGCTTCTTCACCAAATTAATTGCTTGTTCTTTTTCCTCCATATTCAATCCGCTCATAATTTCATCAATTTTTTTCCAATGGTCCGGAAAAATGGAGTTTAATAATTTCGCACCTTTTTCAGTAATGGACAGCAGCATTACACGACGGTCGCGACAGTTCGATTCCCGCACCAGATAATCTTTTTTCTCCAGTTTTTTAACGACATAGGAAATGCTTCCGCTTGCCAACAAAATTTTATCGGCAATCTTTTGAACTGGCTGACTGCCGCGATGATACAACAATTCCAAAACTGCAAAATCGGTCAGGTTCAGGCCTTTAGACTGTATATCTTTTTCCACTTGATCCATCATGACCCGGTATGTTTTGGATAGAACGACAAATAATTTCAATGACGGGTCCTGCTTTTTAATTGTAATTAGTCTATCGTTTTCATTCATGGGCTCACCTGCTTTCGATTATCTTGGCACCGTATCATTTGGAGATGTCCGGGCAATATCCTGATTGCCTCCGGTGTAACGCCATCTATTTCACCGTCCATATCAATTTCCATTTCCTGTTCTGTGGTGATTTGGACGGACGAAGCTTGGAAATGAATAATTTCTGAGAGCTGTTCCACATCTGTATTCGGACGATTCATGGACAATAGTTCCCGAAAAGAAGCAATCGATGAATTTTTGATGACGAGAACGTCCAAAAGCCCATCAGATGGATGTAAAGATGGAATCGGCAATTTTCTTGTACCGATAAAATTGCCATTCATAACAAGGATCATTACTGCTTCGCCCTGATGATTCTCACTTTCGCCTGAAATGTTATAGAAAAAAGATTCAGCCTGATTGACCGTTTTCAGTGTGCTCATAAAGTAGCTGAGGACACCAAAATTCTTCTTCTGTGTTTCATTTATATTTAAGGATGTCTCAGAAATAAGTCCGATTCCCCAGAAATTCAAAAAATACCGCTTATCGGCGAAACCAACATCGATATCAACTACTTCGCCGTCTACTAACACCTCAGCGGCCTGCCTCGGGTTTTGCGGCATGTTCAGTGTCCGGCTGAAATCATTGCACGTTCCACCGGGAAGAATTGCCAGCACTGGTCGTTTTTCCAATGGAGAAATGCTGTTGATACATTCATGCAAGGTACCATCTCCGCCTAAAACAATAATCAGTTCAACTTCCTGGGCAAAATTCACACAGGTGTCCTTCAACTCTTCTAGTGACATTGTCCGGATTGTCGTCAGTTCCTTAATATTTGTTGATAGCACAGGCAAGATTTCAGAAAGGTTTTGACGCATATTTGTATCATCTTCATTTCCATTGAAAATAAATAATGCCTTTTCATATTTCATGCTGCAATCCCCCATCAGGAAACTCTGTATAGACAGTACCTTATTACCACATTTGGAAACTTAAATTTATCATACCATAGAAAAACACAAAGAGGTCACCCGTGATTTAGGGATAAAAAATAGCTGCCGGCATCCGGCAGCTATTTTTTATCAGTATATTTATTTTTGCTTATTTTTACTTGGGTGATCCTGATCAGCTTTTCCCCGATCTTGACTATTATGATTTTGGTTGTTATTTTGCTTATTATTGTCTTTGGATTCATTGTGATTTTCATCGTTGTTGTCATGATCTTCACCGTCAGCGGAATCATCGTTGTCAAATTTATCAATGGACATTACGATAATTTCACCTGTATAAGCATCAATTTCAAATTCGGCTTCTTTTTTCTCGGATTTCACTTCAATTTCATAGATCAGCCGGTCATCATCTTCATCCAGCTCACTGCTGAGAACGGTACCCGGCACTTCATTCAGTGCTATTTCCTGTGCCTTTGCTGTACTGATGCGTGGTTCTTTAGTTGTTTCCTCTTGTTGGTTTGTGCCTTTATTATTCTTATCCTTTTGATTATCGGTCTTTGTGTCTGCATCATGGTTATCCTTTTGCGCTTTGGCATTACTGTCTGCTTTATTGTTATCCTCATGCGCGTCAAGATCACCTTCGTCTGCATCATCATTTTCTGTCTCGAAGTTCTCTTCATGCCGGTCATCGTCTTCACCATTATTGGAAATCAGCTGCTTTTCAAGTGACAACACTTCACCGGTGTTTCCATCAAAAACGATGTCGTATTCTTTTCCATCCTTCATGACTTCCACTTCATATACAGTACGATTGCCTTCCTTATCCAGTTCAAATTCCGTAATTTTACCAGGATATTGATCATGTACCATCTGCTTAATTTGCTGTTTTGACAATTCCGGAGCCGCCTTTGAAGCACTTGTATGATACATGCCAAGACCAAGTGCTGACAAACCAAGCAATATACTTAACACAACACCTATTTTTTTCTTCATGTTTAATGCCTCCCTGTTTCTATCCTGCTTTCATCATACCCGCTTAACATGAAAGAAAAATGTGGACTGGATTAGAATTCAATGAGAAATTTAGTCTATAGTTGACAATGTTATGCTAAAAATGGATCCATTGCCGGATTCACTGGATACAGTCAGCTGGCCCTTATGTTTTTCCATAATAGCTTTTGCAATAGCCAAACCAAGTCCAGTTCCGCCAAGATCCCTGCTTCGTGATTTGTCCATCCGATAAAACCGGTCAAAGATTTTTTCCGCTTCCTCCTGCGGAATTCCTTGTCCGTAATCCTGCACCTTTACCTGCACTTCGGATTGACGCCTTAAAACGTACACATTTACAGCCTCATCACTGTATTTCAGGGCATTATCTATTAATATATAGAAAACCTGCTGCAGCTGGTCATGATTCCCATTCACCATAATTTTTTCCGCTTCTGCCTCAAAAGTCAATTCCCGATCATAAGCTCCTTTGAACTGATCAACCGTTTCCCTGGTTAACTGAATAATATCAAGTTTGCTATATGTTTCGTTTTCCTGATTTTTAGCCAGAAGCAGCATTTGTTCAACAAGCTTCTGCATCCGGTCTGCTTCTGAATCAACTGCCTGAACAGACTCGTTTAAAAGTTCCGGATTATCCTGCCCGCGTCTTTTAAGCAATTGCGCATAACTTTTCACAATGGAAATCGGAGTTTTCAGTTCATGCGATGCGTCTGAGACAAACGTTTCCTGTCTTTCAAAATTGTCCTTCAAGTATTCAATCATCACATTGAATGTTTCTTCCATTTCATATAGCTCATCCCGCGACCTGTTTTCCAGATTAATCTTTTTCCACTTGGCATCGGTTATATTTTCCTTCATCGTTCCAGTCAAGGATTTGATTGGTTTCAAAATAAACCGGCTTAAAAACGTACCCGCGATAATGGTCGGAATCAGCACGATAACCGATGCGACAGCCAGGACGTAAAACAGAGTTTCCATCGATTCCGAATGTGCGACAAGCTGCTTATAAACCTGTAATGTTGCCACTTCTCCATTTTCCCAGATAATCGGCTTGGAGATAGTTAAAAAGTCGGCCTGATTACTTAACTCAATAACACCGGCAGTCTGCTTTTTTGAAAAAGTAAAGGGAAGTTCCGTAAATTCCTGATCCTTCGTTAAAGTAGGAATCAGAAATTCCCCATCCTTTCCGATAATCCGAACCATTCCATCCGTTGGCAAATATGCTTTCAGTAAATCACTTTTCGCAATATTGGGCGACTCGTTTAATGCTTCCGTAATCTCGTTTGTTTGATCAGTCAGTTCCGCCTTTTCCGCATTTAGCGACATATTATAGAACAAATAATAAATCGCGGTATTCACAAGCAGAACCAACACTAGCATAAACAGGCTGGAAAACAGACGGATTTTCGTCGACAGTTTCATTGCACATGATCCTTAATCGTATAACCGACACCCCGGACAGTCTGAATATAGGCCCGATTAAATTCCTTATCCACTTTTTGGCGCAAATAGCGGATATAGACATCGACCACATTCGTGTCCCCGTAATAGTCAAAGCCCCACACGTGCTCAATCAGCTGGTCTCTTGTCAGCACCTGATTTTTATTTTTTAATAAATAAATCAACAGATCGAATTCCCTTGGTGTCAGCTCAATCTGTTTATCCTCTCGTTTCACTTCCCGTGTTCCAATATCAACATTCAGATCCCCGACGGAAAGCTGCTCTCCATTCTGTTCAATTGTCGACCGCTGTCTTAGGTGAACGCGGACCCGTGCCAGCAGTTCCTCAATTTGAAAGGGTTTGGTCATGTAGTCATTCGCCCCAAGATCCAGTCCACTTACCTTATCATGCACCTGATCCCGGGCCGTTAAAAGAATGATGGGCGTTGACTGATTGGTGCGGCGAAATCTGCGCAGCACTTCCATACCGCTTAATTCCGGCAGCATAATATCAAGCAGCACCAGGTCCCAGTTCCCATCCTCCAGCTTGTTAAGTGCATCTTTTCCATTATTGGCTATTTCTGTAGCATAATTTTCATATTCCAATTCAAGCTGCAGCACCCTGCTGAGCTTCTGTTCATCTTCCACAATTAATATATTTGCCTTCTCCATTCAGTTCACCTGCTTCATTATTGCCTTTGAATGTACTATATCAAAACCTGGTGAAAATGTATTGGATGACGTAATGATATAAAATGGTGCGGATTTTAATGGGCATGCTTTATGCTTCCACTTACTTCCTTTAAATATAAACTTCATGATTCAGCAAAATTCAAGTTTAATTTCTCACCTTGGCAAATACGCATGTATCCCGCAGTTCATTTCCGTCTATTGCAACTGAATCATTATAATGGATGCCTTCCAGCTTGAAGCCAAGGCGTTCGGGAATTGCCCGGCTCCTCCAATTATTCGTATCGCATTGAATCTCCACCCGTTTGGCTGAAAGCTCGCTGAACGCAAAATGGGCCAAGCCTTCCACTGCTTCTGTTATGAAGCCATGACCGGCTTTTCGTGTATCGACCCAATATCCAATTTCAAACTTCGGAATCTCCCAATCAATACGGTGCAATCCTGTCAAATCGACCAACTCTCCTGTTTCCCGCTGGAAAATATGCAGGCGCAGTCTTCCCGTTTCAAAAATGCGGCATGGGCTTCACACACATTCGCCTCCACTTCCTCAAGCGTCTGATCTTTTTGTGCGAAAGGCAGCCATTTTTTCAACTCCGATTTACTAGCTTCAATTGCCTTAAAAACCTGTCGGCCATCTCCAGGTTCAGGCATTCGGATATGTAATCTTTTTGTATAAAATTCATTCGGAAATGCCTTTAAAATCGGATTTTGCATTAATAATCCGCCCCCTTGTAAAATAAATTTCTTTTCATTATAGCAATTTTTCTGTAAAATCACGATAACAAGTTTTTTTGGAGGTGAAAAAATGCTTGCACTCGACCATATTATTCTTGCTGCCAAAGACCCACAACAAGCAGCCGAGGATTTTGCAATCAAACATAATATCAACGTTTTGGAGGGCGGCAAACACGAAAAATGGGGAACCTATAATTATTTGGCCTATTTCAGCAATGGCTGTTATTTGGAATGGCTTGGAATTTTCGATAAAGACTTAGCTGTCCAATCAGAAAATCCCTTGATTGACCAGCTTATCCGCACGTTGGATAGTGATGTGGAAGGGGCAATTCAATATGCACTGGGAACTGACGACATGGATTATTATTTGGAGCATTTTCGTCAAGAAAACATATCATTTACCGGCCCGATTGCTGGCAGCAGAAATCGTCCGGATGGCTCACTCCTGGAATGGCGAATGCTTTTTCCACAAGCAGAAATCATCCGTCATCCTTTTCTGATTGAATGGGGCGATGGAAAAAATGTGCCAAGCGACCCTGCCCTCATTAACAAACAACAGATTGACACCATTTTTCCCGTAATAGCTAACCGGGATGACTTCGATAAAATTTTCCAAACAGATCATCAACTTGAAAACGTGCAATTAGCCCCGTCAGCTATGATGAGATTTTCCATATCTAAATAACCCGCAGTTCAAATCTTACGGGTTTTAGTAAATGAGCATCTGCAATGGGATGCTCATCCTATTTCATTCCGAGTGCACATACCGTGTCACACGGGTTTGTTGGCTTGATAAAAAATTCAATATCGGTATAACCGGCGTTGGCCAATAATGCAGAAAGCTGCCCGCCAATCAGGTTACTCGTTTCATCGGTGGCGCCCTTTTCATGCGGTTTGATTATTAGGGCAATTTTCCCGCCATCGTTCATTTGGGTACGTATCCTTTCCAGTGTGTTCACCGGATTCTCCCAGAAGGTAACATTATTAATGACCAGGACCTTGTCAATTTTCTGCGATAATGCAGGAAGGTTGTGAGCATAGCCTTCCACCAATTGAACCCGGCTATTGATCAAATGTTTGTTTAACCGCCTTAATGACTGAAAAACCATCACTTCAGACGGATCAATGCCTGTAATTGTCAAACGTTTTCGCCGCTCCAGAAGATACTTCATTGCCTTTCCCGAACCAAAGCCAATCTCCAGTGCGTGCTCCCCGTCCTGAATATCCAGAAAGTCCAATGTCCATTTAATTATTTGTTTGTTTTCTTTCGACATATACCAGCCGGCAATCCGCCCAAGGAACCCCTTAGGCTGTACAAACTGTGTGAATAATTTTCCCATCGGAGCATCCTCCTTACAGGGCTACATTCCACCAATCACAAAAAAATAATCACCCTCCGGAAGAGGATGATTATATCAAAAAGCTATGCCAATTGCTGGTGCAGAAATTCACTCACAGATTCCGGTGATTTCGTATCAGCACTGTGTTGATGCGCAATTTTTTCTCCATTCTGGAATAACAGGATACTCGGGATGCCCATCACTTCATATTTTTGGGCCAAACCTTCAATTTCATCGCTGTTGACCTCATACCAGTCATAATTATTGAATTCATCCATGACCCCATCAATAAACATATTCATACGTTTGCAATCCGGGCACCAATCAGCAAAAAACTTAACGATAACCGGTTTGTCAGACTGAATAATCTCATTAAATTGTGCTTCAGTATCTATATGTTTCATACGTTATCACCTCTTTTTTATTCTACTCTCATTGTATCTATTTTTCTGTTTATTGTCGCCCAGTTTGCTTATTCATACTCAACTTTACCTAGTAAATAAGCAGTCGCAAGCCCCACTGCGAACGTTACGACACTAAGTATCATAACTGACATTTCGGCTGGCCAGCCGGGGAAAACGACGAAGACAGACCCGATTACCATACCGATAATCAGTGCAAATGTCTTTGTATAATAATGATTCAGGAAATAATTAATGATCTTACTCATCAGCAAAATGCCAATGACAATACCTACCCCTGTAACTGCAATAATATCCAGCTGCATATTACTAATCGCACTAATCAATGTTGAGTATACTCCAATCACATACAACATAAAGGATCCGCTGATTCCGGGCAGAATCATTGCACTGCTTGCAATAATTCCTGAAAAAAACAACAGGATATATGTAGACGTTGTGATATTGGTAATGACAGCCCCTTCACTGGTCTGAAAAACCATAAGCGAACCAACTATTACTGCCCCAACCAGCAGAATGACTATATGACTTGTCTTAAATTTATTTTTCGCATCAGATTTATGGAACAGGTAAGGAAGGACACCGATAATCAAGCCAAGAAAAAAGAATTTCGTTGGAACAGGGTGATTTTTAAACAGCCATTCTATCAAATGACTCAACAGCAATATTGCAGTACCCACCCCGATGCCAAGCGGTATCAAGAACCCAAGCTGTTTTTTCCAATCTTTGCTTACAAGTCCATTGATGGCAGCAATTAACCGTTCATAAATCCCTAGCAGGACAGCTATTGTTCCGCCGCTGACTCCCGGAATAACATCACTCGCTCCCATAAGCAATCCACGATAAATATTTTTCCATTCCATTGTTAAGTAAGTCTCCTCCAGCATTCATCTTTTTTTACAAGCATACCGTTATCATACCAAATTATGCTCTTGTTTTATAGAAAAAGTTAAAGGAACATGGACAGGAAAAAAACATTAAAAATCCGCACCAATCATCTGATGCGGAGGAATATCCTGCTATTTTTCGATAAACTCAAGCCCTGGCATCCATTGTGATACATGCTGCTTTATTTCCTTATAATGCTGCTGGGCGTTTGCCAGTTCATCATTGGTCAGCTGAAACATCGGAGTAACTTCAAAATCGGACCAATTTTCATACTCCACAAATGTAGGCATAAACTTTGGAGAATCTATTTTGACAGTTTCTTGATTGCCTTTAATGGTTTTATGAACCGTAAACTTGAATATGCCGCCAATCTTCCGGTAAAATTCATCCTGACCGGATAGGAAATTCCCCAAAGAATAGGCAACAAGTGTTTTATTTCCATGTTTCCCTTTCACCCAATCAACCGGTTGAAGAACGTGCGGATGATGACCGATAACGACATCCACACCCTGATCCGCGGCAAACTGGACGAGTGCCTTTTGTTCATCATTTGGCATGCGGATATACTGATCACCGAAATGCATACTCAGTACAACAATATCTGCCTGCTTTTTAGCTTTTTGAATCTCGGATTCCATCAGTCCGCGATCAATCAGATTGACCAGATAATCTTTATCGGTCGGAACTGGAATCCCATTTGTTCCATATGTGTACGCCAGAAACGCAGTAGATATGCCTTCATCGGTTTCATAAACGCGTATTCTATTACTGTCCGCTTCATTTTTAAATGCGCCGGTATACATCATATCAATAGATTCCCAATGTTTGATGGCACTTTGTATTGCTGCTTCCCCGCGATCCAGCGTATGATTATTCGCCAGTGTAACAACATCAACCCCGGCGTCCTTTAATGCGTCACCAACTGCATATGGACTGTTAAATGACGGGTAGGAAGATAACCCCAATTCAATACCGCCAATCATCGTTTCCTGATTGGCCATCGTAATGGTGGAATTTTTTAAATAAGGTTTTACACGATTAAGCATCGGACGGAAATCATAACCATTCTTCGTCTTGGCATCTTCATATACACGGTCGTGAATCAACATGTCACCAATGGCCGTAATCGAGATTTTCTTGTGTATCGTTTCGGGCTTTTCAGGTTCCGCCGGTTCTTCCGTTTCCTGTCCTTCATCTGTCCCGTTATTTTCTGTTGGCTTGGAAGTCTGATCTGGAGCATCATTGGCACATGCCGCTAAAACGATACTCAGAAACAAAATGACAAAAAGGCCTGTTAATTTACCCCACCTCATAAATTATTGCCCCTTCGCACGGTTTGATTTTTGCTCCATAACCGTGCAGTTTTCCTACATCATACCATAAAAAAACGACAAAAAGACCTATAACCCGATATTTTTCGCAATAATTGATTTCATAATTTCATTTGATCCCGCATAGATCGATGCTACCGGTGTATCCCGAAAACGCCTGGCAATCTTGTATTCTTCCATGTATCCGTAACCGCCATGAAGCTGCATGCATTCATTGGCAATCCGCTTGGCAGTATCCGTCAACCAATATTTGGCCATGGATACTTTCGTGACGATTTCCTTTCCGGCAATATGGTCCTCAATTAGTGTCTCCAAAAATGACCTGCCAAGTTCAACCTGAGTCGCCATTTCAGCCAGTTTAAACTGTGTGTTTTGAAACGAACCGATGGGCTTGCCGAATGCTTCCCGGGATTTCACATACTCCAAAGTTGTCTCCAGCATATCTTCAGAAGCAACCTGACCGGATATTGCGACAACAAGCCGCTCCTGCTGCAGTTTTTCCATCAGATATTTGAACCCTTTCCCTTCTTCGCCTATCAAATTCTCCCTTGGAACACGGCAGTCCTCAAAATATAATTCCGCAGTATCCTGCGCATGCAATCCAACCTTGTTCAGCTTTCTGCCCCGGGAATACCCGGGTGAATCCGCCTCAACCATTAACAGACTGATTCCTTTGTGTTTCGGCTCTGCATTCGGATCTGTTTTAACAACAACAAGTATGAGATCCGCCTGAATTCCGTTTGTAATAAAGGTTTTCTGGCCATTAACAAGATAATATTCGCCTTCACGTATGGCAGTCGTCTTAATGTTAGCCAGGTCTGATCCTGTGCCGGGTTCTGTCATGGCGACAGCCGTTATATGATTGCCCGTAACACATCCCGGCAGCCATTTTTCTTTCTGACTTTTCGTGCCGTATGATTCAATGTAAGGTGTTACGATATCGGAATGGAGCCCAATTCCAATCAAGCTGGTTCCGATCCGTTCCAATTCTTCCAAAATAATAAGTGAATAGCTGAAATCAAGTCCTAATCCGCCATATGCCTCTTCCACATGTGGACACAGAAAACCCATCTCACCCATCTTTTTCCAAAAATCAAACGGAATTACCCGTTCTTCTTCCCATTGCTCATAATACGGTTCCGCTTCATCCTGCAAAAACTTTCGTATTGTCGTCCGAAACATTTCGTGTTCATCTGTTTCAAACCGGTATTTACCCATACAATCCCTCCAATTTCGACTGCATACGGATTACACCATTAAAGGGAATTACTACCCGTTAGCATTGAATTACTTACCTGTGGCCAGCAACAATTTTGCGGGTAGTTGCTTCCCCAAAGTTCTTCTTCCTACTCCATTCGTTCAATGATGGTTGCATTAGC
Source organism: Virgibacillus siamensis (assembly GCF_900162695.1). NCBI lineage: Bacteria > Bacillati > Bacillota > Bacilli > Caryophanales > Bacillaceae > Virgibacillus > Virgibacillus siamensis. Next base: position 231,597 of record NZ_FUIH01000006.1, on the reverse strand, counting down.
TGTCCCCATGCCTTCGCATATAGCCAACAGTCCATACCTGCCACCGGAACGTTCCAATTCATTAATAAGCGAGATTAATAGTTTTGTTCCAGTTGCGCCTAATGGATGGCCAAGTGCAATCGCCCCGCCATTCACATTTAACTTTTCCGGATCCGCGCCAATATCCCGAAGCCATGCCATCGGAACAGGAGCAAACGCTTCATTTACTTCATACCGATCAATATCAGCAATTGTTAACCCGGCTTTTTTCAGAACCTTTTCCGTTGCTTGAATCGGACCTGTCAACATTAGCGTTGGATCTGAGCCGATTACTGTTCTTGCCACGATGCGTGCTTTTGGTTTGAGCCCAAGCTCCCCTGCCTTTTCAGACGACATAAGCATAACTGCACTCGCCCCGTCACTCATTTGGCTTGCATTGCCTGCAGTTATTTTGCCATCTTCTTTGAAAACAGCATTTAACCCTGCCAGTGCCTCTATGGTCGTATCTGCCCTTGGTCCTTCATCCACCTGAACAACTTTCCCATCATTTGTTTTAACAGGGGAAATTTCCCGGTTAAATTTCCCTTGTTCAATAGCCTTCCGTGCACGCTGATGACTCTGCAGTGAAAATTCATCCAGCTGTTCGCGGGTAAAACCCCATTTATCGGCAATCTTCTCTGCGGAAATACCTTGATTAACAATTTCATACCGGGACGTCAGTTTCCTACTTGGCTTTGTTTCCTGTACATTCGAAAACATCGGTGCCCGTGTCATGCTTTCGACACCGCCGGCGATGACAACATCCATATCCCCCGCAGCAATTGCCTGTGCACCAAAGTGAACAGCCTGTTGACTCGATCCACATTGCCTGTCAATTGTTACACCCGGAACATCAATCGGAAATCCGGCGATTAATGCTGCAGTTCTTGCTACATTTCCCGCCTGTTCCCCAACCTGTGTCACACAGCCCATGATGACATCTTCAATATCTTCCGTATTCACGTTGGAGCGCCGAACCACTTCTTCCAGTATAACTGCTGCGAGTTCATCCGCCCGATAACCGGCAAACAACCCTTTCCTCCGTCCAACAGCAGTACGGCAGCCATCTACTAGTACAACCTCCCGCATAACCTCACCCCTATTTTTGTATTGATTATGTCTTTATTATATCTGATTTTTTAAAAAATAAAAAAGTATTCATGCTTTATGCATTCGTGAACGCTTGTATTTTTTTGTTGTATCTGCCGCTTTTTAAATCGGCGTCAATTGAAAAAATAAGAGGGTAATGTTTATCTGATTGCACAGAGGGAAAATAGAAAGAGACTGATAATCTATCAATGGAAAGGAAGTCATGAATGCGAAAAACGCAATACCAGCCAACAAAGAATAAGCAGCTGACAGATGCTCAGGAAGTTCATTATGCAAAGGAATTTAAACACGCAGATATTGCAGGCGGTTATCGTCAATCTCGCGTTAAAGAAGCAAAAGGTGAAAGAAATTAAATAAAAATGGAATGAAAGCACCTCTTAAAAATGGGGTGCTTTTTTAATTTCCTCTAAAAAGTGTCGTTAAATGAAACTTCTTGTCCTTTTGGGACGTACATAACTGTCAGCGAATAAAATTGGGGGAATTACATAATGTCGGAAACCGCAATGGATCTGGTCAATTTAAAGAAAAATATTGGCAGTAAACACATTATTAAGGGATTGAACTTTTCCATCAACAAGGGTGAAGTGTTCGGTTTTATCGGCCCGAATGGCGCCGGTAAAACAACGACTATCCGTATGATGGTCGGTTTAATGCAAATATCAGATGGTGATGTGCGCATTCTTGGAAAAAGTGTTCAATCCGACTTCAAGAAAGCAGTGGCTAAGGTGGGAGCGATTGTCGAGAACCCGGAGATGTATCCATTTATGAGCGGGTTGCAAAACTTGAAACATTATGCCCGTATGACACCGGGCGTGACAAAGGAACGCATCCACGAGGTCATTAAACTTGTTGGTCTTGAAAAACCAATTAAACAAAAAGTGAAAAAATATTCACTTGGAATGCGTCAACGGTTGGGAATCGCTCAAGCATTGCTTCATAACCCATCAGTACTTATATTGGATGAACCGACAAACGGTCTTGACCCGGCCGGAATACGGGAGATTCGTCAATATATCCGCAAGTTGGCAAATGAAGAAAATGTGGCAGTGATTATTTCAAGCCATCTTCTGTCGGAAGTTGAGCAGATGTGCGACCGGATTGGACTAATTAAAAACGGCGAGATGGTTACCATACAGCATGTTAATGACGTGACTGCACAGGAGAAGACGACACAGGTTTTGATGGAAGTTACCCCTATCGACGATGCAGTTGACATTCTGAAGAATGAACTTGTTCTGGAAGCAGCGGTGACGGATGACGGGATCACCATCCGCTGTGAGAAAGACAAAATTCCAGGTATTATCAAAACATTGATTCATCACGATGTGCTTGTTTATCAGGTAACGACTTTAAAAACAACACTGGAAGACAAATTCTTTGATTTGATTGGAGAGAATACGATTGGGTAACTTTATGAATTTGCTGATCAATGAGCAATTTAAACTATATATCCGAAAATCAACTTGGATTATGTATATTTTGACAGCTGCTATTATTATTGGTTTGGCTTTCATGTCCAATTTTACAGCACCGAATGAAAAATACCAGGTAGACAACTGGGAGCAGGTGCTGAAAGATGAAAATGCCGAAATGAAAAAAGAGGCAGACAAAGAAGGTATGATGCAAAGCTTCTATTCCGGGCAAATTGAGAGAAACAATTTCTTTTTGAAGAATGACATCCAGCCGGCAGCCTATGATGCATGGCAGTTTGTAATGGAAAATGAATTTCTGCTGTCATTGGTAAGCCTGTTTACGATTATTGTCGCTGCAGGAATTATTGCGAATGAATTCAGGTGGGGGACCATTAAACTTCTATTGATCCGGCCAATTTCCCGCACCAAAATTCTTGCTGCCAAATATGTATCTGTGTTGATATTCGCGCTGTTGACACTGGTTTTTGTCCTTTTGTTTTCCTGGCTCGTTGGACTGGTGTTCTTTGGAATGAATGGAATGGATCCGCATATCGTCATGCACACAAATGAAGGATATGCATATGTTTCTGTTATAGAGCGGATTGTTGAAGGGTACGGTTATCAGTTAGTGACATTATTGATGATGGCGACATTCGCATTTATGATTTCGGCGATTTTCCGCCAGAGCGCACTTGCGATAGGGCTGGCAATTTTTCTTATGTTTGCCGGTAATGCAGTGGTGGCATTTCTTGCAAAATATGACTGGTCGAAATTTATACTTTTTGCCAATACAGATTTGCAGCAGTACGCCAATAATACAGCCGCAGAGGGAATGTCCCTGGGCTTTTCCATTGCAGTATTAGCCGTGTACTATATAATCTTTTTGGTGCTGACCTGGGTATTTTTTGCAAAAAGGGATGTTGCAGGATTGTAAAGTTTATTCCCTTCAATTTTTCCACATTTTTATGTTATAACTATTATGTGGGGCAGACTTGGTCATCCTATACCAGATGCCTCAACCGGGGATGGGAATCAACTTTTGACCGGAGTGTTCAGAATGAAACGATATTTAACGCTGTTTTTTATAATCCTGAGTGTAGTCATACTGGTATTTGGTCTTCAAATAAACCAGCAATGGAGCAGCATTGCCTCCTGGGGTCTGGCATTCATCAGCCTCATTTTTGCAACTTACTATACCAAATATATTCCAAATGATAAACACGAAAAAAACGGAAAAAAATCATGAAAAAGTCGGAAGGAAAATCCCCCTTCCGACTTTTATTTTTCTATAAAGTTCTGGTGGTGCCTGACACCTATCGAATTTTATTCATCCTGTTCAAGCAGTTGATGTTTTCTTTTCAGGGATTCGGGGGCTATTTTGACCATCCATTGCAGCAGAAATGCAGCAATGGTGATATCATCCAAAACTCCGAACCAAAACAAAAAGTCAGGGATGATATCAAATGGAATTAAAATATATCCGATAATCAGAACGAAAAACAACAGTTTGTTTCCGGTTCTGACTTCTTTAGATACGAAGAAATCTTTCACAAAAGGCACTGATTTATGGAACTTTAACAGAAATCGAAGCCGTTTCAAAAAGCGACTCATGAACCTCACCTCTCCCACATTATACGCATTGAAGCCGCTTTACCAGAAGTAAAACGGCTTCATACCAAGCGGACAAAGCCGCACATATTGTTCGATAAAATCCGAGTGGTGTCTGGCACCTATCAAATTTAGCGCCGGGCGAAATCGACGAATCGGAATTTGTCCGGCCGGTGGCGGGATTCGGTGTATTGGAATAGGCTGGCGTCCTCGAGATAGACTTTGCTTTTTATGACAACTACATTGGAGTAGCCTTCAAGATCCAGCAGTTCCCGATCCGCTTCGGTTGGTTCTTCCACCACTATTTCTTTGCGTGCGAAACTGATGTTGAGCCCTAACTCCTTTTCCAGGTAGTCATAAATGGAATCCCCGCATACTTCCAAATTTAATTCCGGTACAAATTCCGGATTGAAATAATCTTTATCAAGAATAATTTTTTCACCAGTGATTTTCCGGATCCGTACTACTTTCCAGATTGGTGCATGGTGCTTCACATCCAATTTGGATTGCAGCTGCTGATCTGCTTTAACCATATTTAATTCATTAACAATTGTGCTTGTATCAAGTCCAAGTCTAACAGCCAATTCCTTAAAGCTGACAATTCCGGATACCGGAAAATCAAATTTGTTTATATCAATGATGACAGATCCCTTCCCGCGGATTTTTTGAATAAATCCTTCCTGCGCCAGCAGGTTCAGCGCCTTCCGAATCGTCTCACGTGAGGTTTGGTACATCATCGTCAATTCATTTTCCGATGGAAGCATCGTTGATTTCGGCCAATAGTTTGACTTTATTTTTTCTGTTAAATCCTGATAAATGGATAAATATTTTTGCATTGCAAGTCCCCATTATTTTAGATAATACACAACCGACTCATACGGCCGAAGCCTGATTCGTTCGGATAGCTGCACCGGATCATTATAATTGGCTATGAGTACTTCCGCTTCACAGTTATCCTTACGTGTAATCTTTGCGGTGGTTGTTTCCGGGTAAAAGTTGCTTACAACAAGCAACGTCTCTCCGTTCCAGTTGCGCGTATAGGCAAAAATGTGCTCATCCTCGGCTAACAACTGCTGATAGTCACCATACGTAATAATAGCATATTTCTTCCGTAGTGTGACAAGTTCCTGATAAAAGGAAAAAATGGAGTTCGGATCCTGCACCGCATTTTCCGCATTAATGGTTTGATAATTATCGGCAAGTTTAATCCATGGTTCTCCCGAGGTGAAGCCGGCATGTTTCTCCTTTGACCATTGCATTGGCGTTCTCGCGTTATCACGTGATTTCTCCTGCAGAATGGCCAACGCCTCCGCTTCTGATTTTCCTTCCTGCTTCATCTTTTCATACGCATTCAACGATTCCACATCCCGGTACGCACGTATATCCTGAAAACCCGGATTTGTCATCCCAAGCTCTTCACCCTGATAAATATACGGTGTTCCCTTCATCATGTGCAATGTTGCAGCAAGCATTTTTGCTGATTCCATGTGATATTTTTCATCGTCGCCAAACCGGGAAACGACACGGGGCTGGTCATGATTGCACCAGAAAAGCGCATTCCAGCCCCCACCTTCATGCATGCCAATTTGCCAGTCAGATAAAATTTGTTTTAGCCTAATAAAGTCAAATGGGGCCTTTGTCCACTTCTCCCCATTTGCATAGTCCACTTTCAGATGGTGAAACTGAAATGTCATATCCAGTTCCTGACGTCCCGGACGTGTGTACAGCACACAACTTTCCAATGTCGTCGATGACATCTCACCAACTGTCATCATGTTATACGGTGAAAACACTGCTTGATTCATTTCATGCAAATATTCATGAATCCGCGGTCCATCGGTATAAAATTTACGGCCGTCCCCACTATAATCATCAGGGAAATCCTGATTTTTGGAAATCAGATTAATGACATCCAGCCGAAATCCATCAATCCCTTTTTCTGCCCAAAACCGCATCATGTCAAACAATTTTCCCCTCAATTGCTTATTTTCCCAGTTCAGGTCAGCCTGGGTCGTATCAAACAGATGCAAATAGTATTGATTTGTTTGTTCATCCCATTCCCAGGCAGGACCGCCAAATTTAGACTGCCAATTATTCGGCAGTTTAGGACCATCTTTCCAAATATAAAAGTCTCTGAACGGATTTTCCCGGGAAGCTGATGCCTGTTCAAACCACTCATGGTCTGTCGATGTATGGTTTATGACCAGATCCATAATCAGCTTCATATCACGCTTGTGTGTCTCTTTAAGCAATTCTTCAAAATCATTCATTGTGCCGTAGTCCGGCTCAATATCGTAATAATTACTAATATCATATCCATTATCGTGTTGTGGCGATTGATACACAGGGGTCAGCCAGATCACATCAACACCGAGTTTTTGGATATAGTCCAGCTTCTGAATGATCCCCTGAATATCACCGATTCCGTTTCCTGTCGTATCATGAAAGCTTTTCGGATAAATCTGATAGACAACACCTTTTTGCCACCATGCCTCTTGCATCTCAAACACCTCTTTATCGTTGTTCTTGTTTTACTGTGACAGTTTCCGTTTAGCGATAATGAATGTAATGATGAACGGAATAACAATGACAATAGCCATTCCGATAAAGAATGAAATCATTCCATCCGGTATAATCGATAAGAAACCAGGTACACCGCCAACACCGATCGATGTTGCTTTTACATGCTGCATCGTTATAAATGCACCCGCAATGGATGAACCGATAACTGCAGCAATAAATGGATATTTGAACCGTAAGTTAACACCAAACATCGCCGGCTCGGTAATGCCCAGCCATGCCGAAAGACCCGATGTGCCGGATAAACCCTTTAATTTTTCATCTTTTGCAGCCAGCATCATCGCGAACGCAGCTGCACCTTGGGCAATATTGGACAGTGCCAGTATCGGCCACAGGAATGTTGACCCGGTACTTCCAATCAGCTGCAAATCAACCGCAAGAAAAGTATGGTGCATACCGGTGATGACAAGCGGTGCATAGATAGCTCCATAAACAAGACCACCAATAATGGCAAATTGATCAAATACCGCAACAAGTCCGTCTGTAATCCAATTTCCGATAGCAAATGTAACCGGACCAATTATGATAAATGTTAGAAACCCGGTTACAAGCAGTGCAACTGGTGCCACAATGAGCAGCTGCAATGAATCCATCACTCGTTTTTTCATGAATATTTCAATTTTCGCCAGTACCCATGATGCAAATAATACCGGTAACACCTGTCCCTGATAACCGATTTTGTCAATTTCCAGACCGAACAGATTCCATGTCGGAATATCTCCGGATTTCAGTGCATCACCATATGACCACGCATTCAGCAAGTCCGGGTGAACCATAATCAGACCAAGTACAACCCCAAGCAGTTCGTTTCCGCCGAATCGCTTCACAGCGGACCAACCAATCAACCCCGGTAAAAAGACGAATGCAGTATTGGCAATCAGGTTGATCATACCGGCTACACCAGCCCAGTTCTTGTGTACCTCAATAAATGATTTATCATCATAAAAAATCCCCGGGTTTGCCAGGATATTGTTAATCCCCATCAGTAAACCGGCTGTTACAATTGCAGGCAGAATTGGAATGAAAATATCTGCCAGTACTTTAATACCGCGCTGCAGCGGATTTTGTTTTTCACCGGTTGCAGCTTTCACATCATCTTTCGTTGCTTCACCAATACCAGTCTGATGCACCATTGCATCGTATACTTTATCAACTGTACCTTGTCCAATAACAACCTGGAATTGTCCGTTGGCAGAAAATGAACCTTTCACAAGATCCATATTTTCAAGGGCTTCTTGGCTAACTTTATCTTCATCATTCAGCGCAAAACGAAGACGGGTAACACAGTGAGTTGCCACATTAATATTTTCTTCCCCGCCAAGTGCGTTTACTATTTCAGCAGCTTCTTTGCTGTACGCCAAACCTGATGAATCCGGTGAAGCCTCTTTTTTCCCGCTGCCTGATTCAGAACTTCCTTCAACTGTCAGCAGCACAGTCTCACCCGCAGCGGCCGTTGTTTCGTTTGACTTTTCCAAAAAACCGACCTGCTCACCATTAGTAATGATAACCGGTGTGGTTACACCAGCAGCTTTTTCACGAACAAATTCCAGATCAAACGTAACGAGCAGATCACCGGCTTTGACTTTATCACCTTGTTTGACATGTGCTTCAAAGCCTTCCCCATCTAAATTAACAGTGTCCAAACCAATATGAATGAGAACTTCCGTACCTGCATTACTAAGAATTCCAACAGCATGCTTTGTCGGGAAAATCTGAACAATTTCCCCATCCAGCGGTGCAACCACATTCCCATCTGTTGGTTCAATGGCAATGCCGTCACCCATCATCTTTTGTGAAAATGTCGGGTCCGGAACGTCTTCAAGCGGTGAAATCAGACCGTTGAGCGGCGCATAAATTTTTTCCGGTTTAACCATAGGAGTGCCTCCCTTTATTTTATAGCATTTCAACTTGTATATACATGTTTCATTTTTAGTATAACTTGTATATACATGTTTTGCAAGGGCTTACAAATTAATTGATAAAAAACTGTTATGCAGGTATTGCACAAGCAGCTTTTCACCATGACAACTCGGTTTGGATAATTAGGCTTGTAAATCGCCCCCTGCCGCAAAGCCATAAAAAAAGAGAGCACATTTACAAATGTACTCCCGTTTCTTACAGCCATAGTTTTTACCCAAGTTTGGATTTTTTAGCCGCTTTCTCGCGTTCATTTTTATTTAATATCTTTTTGCGGAGTCGAATGGATTCCGGTGTTACTTCACAATATTCGTCATCGTTCAAATACTCAATCGCTTCTTCCAGTGACATTTGACGTGTTTTTCGGATTGTTGCTGTCTGGTCTTTGGTTGCCGAGCGAACGTTAGTCAAATGTTTTTCTTTAGTAATATTAACGGTCAGATCATTTTCACGGTTGTGTTCACCGACGATCATCCCTGCGTAAATTTCAGTTCCGGGTTCAACAAAAATCACACCACGGTCTTCAAGCTGCATGATACCATAAGTCGATGCCTTGCCATGTTCAAGTCCTACGAGAACACCTTCGCGACGACCGCCGACCTGTCCGTTCGCAATTGGCTCATATGCGTCAAACGTATGATTCAAAATACCATAACCACGTGTCTGGGACATGAATTCGGTGGCGTAACCTATAAGGCCGCGTGATGGCACTTTGAATTCCAGACGAACCTGTCCGTTTCCCTGGTTCACCATGTCGAGCATTTCACCTTTTCGTGCGCCGAGTGATTCCATAACACCGCCTGTATAATCTTCCGGCACATCCACCTGTACACGCTCGTATGGTTCACACTTCACACCATCAACTTCCTTGATAATCACCTGTGGTTTGGAAAGCTGCAGTTCGTAGCCTTCCCGGCGCATATTTTCAATCAGGATAGACAGGTGAAGTTCACCACGTCCCGAAACGACCCATGCATCCGGTGACTCTGTCGGATCCACACGCAAACTTACATCGGTTTCCAATTGCTTCAGCAGGCGTTCTTCAATCCGGCGTGATGTAATATAGTCACCTTCCCGCCCGGCGAAAGGACTGTTATTAACCAAAAATGTCATTTGCAGTGTCGGTTCATCAATCCGCAGCCATGGCAGCGCCTCCGGATGATCCTGCGCACAAATGGTTTCACCGATATTAATATCATCCATTCCGGCAATGGCCACAATGTCGCCGGCCTTTGCTTCCTGAATCTCAATCCGTTTCAGCCCGATAAAGCCGAACAGCTTACTGATACGGAAGTTTTTCGTCGATCCGTCTTTTTTCATAACAACAACCTGCTGACCGACACTGATTTTTCCCCGGACAACACGGCCGACACCGATTCTTCCGACATAATCATTATAATCCAGCAACGTAATCTGGAACTGTAATGGATCATCCTGAGTGTCAACCGGTGCAGGGATGTGATCCAAGATAGTCGTAAATACCGGATCCATTGTTTCAGCCTGGTTATCCGGTTCTGTACCGGAAGTACCGTTTAGTGCAGAGGCATAGACAACCGGGAATTCGAGCTGGTCATCATCTGCTCCAAGTTCAATAAATAAGTCCAGAACTTCATCAACAACGTCATCAGGACGTGCATTCGGCCGATCGATTTTATTTAAAACAACAATCGGGGTCAATTTTTGTTCCAATGCTTTCTTTAACACAAAACGTGTTTGCGGCATTGTGCCTTCATAAGAATCGACGACCAAAATCACACCGTCAACCATCTTCATAATCCGTTCAACTTCCCCGCCAAAATCAGCGTGTCCCGGGGTGTCGAGAATGTTGATGGATGTATCGTTATATTTGATCGCAGTATTTTTCGCCAATATGGTAATCCCGCGTTCCCGTTCTATATCATTCGAATCCATGGCACGATCATGCACCTGCTCATTTTCCCGGAATGTTCCGGAATATTTTAAAAGCTGATCAACAAGTGTCGTTTTACCATGGTCAACGTGAGCAATAATAGCGATATTGCGGATATCTTCTCTTAATTGCATAAAAAAGTACGCTCCTCTGTGATTTCGAGATGAATCAAACCATCCTATTATATCATAAAATGTCAGTTTGTAAACATCTAAAATTGGATGGTGAACTTTGCACCGCCAAGCTCCGATTTATTGACCATGATCTTACCGCCGGATTGCTCAATGATCGCCCGGGCAATTGCAAGCCCCAGTCCTGTTTCTCCATTTTTACCTTTCACAAACCGGTGAAAAATATGCGGAATCAAGTTTTCGGAAATTCCTTCTCCATCATCCTCAATAGTGATTGTCTGAGCATTAACGGAAATTCTAACCTGTTCCTTCGCATGACGGATTGCATTCACAGTAACATTCAGCAATGCCCGCAATAATTTTTCCTGATCCACAAACAGCATACTATCCGGATCGTCATCAAATCTTACTTCGACTCCTTTTTCATTTCGGGTCGGCAGTGTCCGGTCCAGTACTTGCTGAACCATTACAGTTGTATAAATATTTTCAGGCTCATATTCAGCCTGGGAACTATCCAGCTTGGCAAGCAAAATCATTTCATTGATAATGACCTTCAGCCGATTCACTTCCGTCACCATCATTTCAAGCCCTTTTTCCTGATCTGTCTCATCAAACACTTTATCCCGGATACCTTCCGCATACCCCTGAATGGTCATTAGCGGTGTTTTCAGTTCATGGCTGGCATTTTGAAAAAATACCTGCTGTGTTTTCATATAGCGCTGCAATTCAGTTGCCATATCATAAACACTTTGGGCCACTTCAAGAATTTCACCGCTTGCCTTAATCGGTCTGATTTCATCAAATTTACGTTTCTCAATTTTTTTCAGCTGGTGTTTCAGCCTGCTAAGCGGGGTAACCAGTTTATTTGTTAAAAAATAACTAAGCAGTAATGCCGCAATGGCTCCAATAATGAATACAAACAGCATTCGTCTGAAAAAGTCCTGCTGCACTTTTTGCAAATCATTCAAGGGCGTAAGCAGAATCAACTCCATACCAGAGCTTTCCGGGTAAAACAAAATACGTGATGCCACGTATTTTCTGCTGCCGATTTCCCACAAATCTTCCTCATTATCTTTGAAAAAGTCCTGTCTGGAAAAGCCCTCCACAAACTGCCGGGGCATTGTATAATACAATACCCTGTCCTGCTTGCGGTTATATAAAAATAATTGCAGGTCCTGTTCTTCCAGGAAATCACTAAATTCCTGGACATCCTGCATCGATCCGTACTGTTCGTTAATTACTTGGACAAGTAATTCCCCTTTTTGTTTCAGCTCGGCCTTTTCATCATCAATAAGCATGTCCAAAATCAACGAATAAATAACAAAGCCGGCAGCTGTCAGAATAACAAGTAATAAAGCTGAAAATGCCAAATTTAGCTGTGATTGAAGTTTCATAACTAGTCCTCATCACTGCGCAGCCGATATCCAAAACCCCAGACGGTTTCAATTAAAATACCGGTCAATTTTTTACGTATCCGTTTAACAAGATCATCCACGGCACGGTCACTGCCAAAATAATTTTCTCCCCAAATTTTCACCAGAAGCTCCTCACGTGAAAAAGCACGGTTCCTGTTTTCCGCCAACAACAAAATCATGTCATACTCTTTTGTGGTTACTTCCTGCTCTTCCCCCTTCCAGAATATCCGCCGTTCATTTTCATATATCAGCAGATCATCCACTTTCAGCCTGCCATCGGGGGAATCCAGTGATTCAGCTTTTGGGTGCACCCGTTTAAAAACACGTTTCACTCGTGCAAGCAATTCCCTTGGACTGAATGGTTTCGTCAAATAATCGTCTCCGCCCAGTTCCAGTCCGAGTATCTTGTCAATTTCATCATCTTTCGCCGAAATAATAATAATTGGGACATCACTTTCGTTCCGGATTTTTTTGCAAAACTCATATCCGTCCATTCCGGGAAGCATGATATCCAAAATCCACATGTCAGGCGGCTGAGTCTCCCATAATTCCCATGCATCTTCCGCATTCTCAAGCAATGTTACCTGATAGCCTTCCTTCTTTAAATACGCGGACACGATATTCCGGATATTTGCATCATCTTCCACAACGCCTAAGTGTTTGCTCATAAACCCGTACTCCTTGTCATAATGTAATCTTACTGTTATTTTTACATAAAAAGAGGGTAGTGAACACTAAAAAGGTAAATTACACACTTTTTACATATTTATGCCGATAGGTTACCAAATCAAACGGCTATACTGAATACTGTAATCATATTCCAACACGATAGAAAGGTGGTCATAAACATGGAACACAACGATAATAATCATGAATTTGAACATCATTCCTCAGATAATCAGGATCGTACCGAAGCAGAAATACCTCATGAATCTCAGCAGAAAAGTGCTCCCCAACAGGAAAATGACAACAGAGGGATTGCTGAAACGGCCAGAGCGAACGCAAAAGCAAAAGAGCCGAAACCGAAAAAGCAAAGATCAGGCTTTTCTTCACTGATCAGCGGTTTGGCTGGTGGCGTTATCGCTGCAATAATCGTTGCGTTATTGTTTATTACAAACGTTATTCCAACAGGCAGCACAAATAACGGCAGCAGCACGGAAGCAGCCAATGGACATGAATCCCAAACACCTGAGATTGCGCAGACTGTCGCCTCCAGTAACGTCAATGTCGCATCGACAATCGATGAGGCATCCAAAGCAGTTGTTGGTGTTCTGAACATGCAGCAGCAAAATATCTGGACAAAAAGTAAAGAGGCGGGATCCGGTTCAGGAATTATTTATAAAAAAGAAGATGGAAAGGCATATGTCGTAACCAATCACCATGTAGTTGCAGGAGCTGAAGAAGTAAAAATTGTCATGAATAATGGTGATCGGATTAATGCAAAAGTTCTTGGTTCCGATCCATTGACAGATTTGGCAGTACTTCAGGTTGACGGGAAAGAAATAAGCACAGTTGCGGACCTTGGTTCATCTAAAAAGCTGAAAGTCGGCGAAACAGTTATCGCGGTTGGCAACCCACTTGGTATGAATTTTGCCAATTCGGTAACAAAAGGAATTATCAGCGGACTTGACCGGTCTGTCAGCATTGATACTAATGGCGATCAGCAACCTGACTGGGTGACCGAAGTTATCCAAACTGATGCCGCTATTAACCCTGGTAACAGTGGCGGTGCATTATTAAACTCGGAAGGTAAGGTTATTGGCATTAACTCCATGAAAATCGCCCGCCGTGAAGTAGAGGGAATTGGTTTTGCAATCCCGATTGATTCAGCCAAACCAATTATGAAGCAGCTTGAGGAAAATGGAAAAGTGGCACGCCCATTCATCGGAATCAGCACAGTGGCAATCCAGCAGGTTCCACCGCAATACCGTCAGCAAGTACAGGTTCCGGATTCTGTTAAAGGCGGTATGGTCATTGCACAGGTTGAGCCGGGTTCACCCGCTGAAAAAGCGGATTTGGAGCAATTTGATGTCATCACAAAAATTAATGGACATGAAATAACTTCCATCCTGGATTTACGGAAGTATATGTACACGGAAACAAAAATCGGCGAAACTGTCGAAATGGAAGTATACCGCAATGGTGAGGCCCATACAGTTAAATTGACACTGGCCGAGCGGGAACAACAAAAATAAAACTTGCCTGTCAAAACCTGCAGCGGATTCCGTTGCAGGTTTTTTTATATGCTCAAAGGATATTGGCTATCATTGCAAAAAATAGGTAAAATAGACTCAGAATGAATTTAGAAAGGAAGTGGATTATATGAAATGTCCAAACTGCGGCCTTGAATCAGAAGAAGGCAAGTATTGCACCAACTGCGGAGAAGAATTGGCTGCTTTCGGGAACGAGGATTCAACTGACGATCAAACTTCCGAAAAACAGACATCAGATGAGAATAAACAGCAATCCAATGAGACGGCTGTAAAAATAAAAACGACCGTTGCTAATTTTGGTCACTTTTTACTTGCACTGATTCGAAACCCGAGCGAAGCAAGAAAAGCGAATAAATCAGACTTCAGTTCAGGTATCATTATGTTTATCCTTTATGCATTGCTTCTGGCGCTTAGCTACCATTTCATCATCAACTCGCTTTCATTTGGATCCATGGGATTTTCATTTATGATTGATATATCATTTTTGGATAGTTTCATAATACCGTTTCTGTTGATGTTCGTGTTGTATTTCGTGATTGCAGGCTTGACATTTTTATGTTCAAAATTGACTGTTCAGGCAGTGAAATTTCCGGATGTTGTTGCAAAATATGGAGCATATCTGGTACCGTTTTTCATTCTTTATGCAGCAGGTATTGTATGTATCCTGGTCGGTCTCCCGGGTATTTCGTTACTGGTTATATCATTAAGCATCCTCGGAATGCTTATTATCGCACCAACATTTATTCTGCTGGAACAACCGTCGGATGGGTTTGACAGAATCTATATACTGCTTGGGCTGTATATTATCATCTTTTTGGTGTACGGCTTTTTCATCCGCTTTTTTCTGGATACGATTATGGGGAGACTTATGAATTCCATTATGGGCGGCTTTTAGGAGTTCAAATAAAACATGAGGCCGGGACAAAAGTGTATTATCAAAAGAAAAAGTCGAACAAACAAATTAGAAAATGCTGCGTATAGCCGCTCCGGAAATATACTTCGCTTTCCGCGGGCAGCTGCTGAGCCTCCTCGTGCTTACGCACTGCGGGGTCTCACCTAGGCTTTTCCTCCCGCCGGAGTCTCCGTATATTTCCTACGCTAATTTTCTAATTGTTCGTCTTTTGAATTACACTTTTTTGATGTGTCCCAGCCTCATGTCTATTCTTCATATTTTTTATGGTTTGGGGTAACACCGGTAAAGTTCCCTTCCAAATCTGCCGCAAGAAAACTTTCCTCATCTTCAACACTTCCAATATTTTCATCACTGTTCGGATACACCTCATTATAATTATCCTGATCGCCATAAATATCGGATGGTGACTCTGATGTACCATACCTGCTTACTGCCTGCCAGGTATCTTCGGCGTCATAAGCTGTCTGTTCCTCAGGGGTTACTTCATCCGGATTAATATTTGGACTGAACACCTGCTCCTCAATCGGCCGGTCATCCATTGGATTGCTGTGATCAGCATGCTCCATGCACCTATCAGCAGTTGGGATGGCTTCCAGGCGTTCATAAGGAATGTCTCTCCCGCATTCAGCACAGATTCCGTAAGTGCCATTCTCAATAGCATGCAGTGCTGCATTAATATCTTCCAGTTCCTTCTCAGCATGCTCGTTCAATGCAATATCCTTTCCGCGTTCAAACATCTCGGTTCCCATATCCCCGGGATGATTATCGTAGCTTGATAATTCATGCATCGATTCTTTCCAGAAAGCCTGTGTCAATCCGAAGTGATCATGCACAAGGTTTATAAGTTCATCCTGCCGCTCAAGTAAAGCAGCCTTACACTGGTTCATCTGTTCATTTGTAATCATAGCATTCAGCCTCCATCTCATCAGAAATTAATAAGACCGCTAATTATACTATGTGTAAAACAAAACAGTTGATACCTTAATTGCCTTCCCAATTCATGTCAATATGGGGAATTCCATCCTCCAAATAAGAAGCCGATACTTGTTTAAATCCCAACTCCCTATAGAATTTTTTCAAATATTCCTGACCCTGGATTTGGATTTTTGGAGCATTCCATTCCGCAGCCGCAAATTCAATTGACCGCTTCATCAGCTGCTTTGCATATCCATTTCCCCGAAATTTTTCAGTTACCAGCACACGTCCAATAGAAACATCTTCAAATTTTGAACCGGCCGGCAAAATACGGACATTTGCCGCAATTTCATTATTTACTTTCAAAAAATAATGCATTGCCTGCTGGTCATAGTTATCCAATTCCGGATATGGACATTCCTGTTCAACCACAAAAACGTCCACTCTCGCTTTCAGCAGTGCATATAACTCCTGCGTGGACAGGTCTGAAAAAGATTTAATTATCCATTCCACTACTTATTTCCCCGCTTTTCAATTTGTTCCTGAACGATAAATGCCAAATCATCATTTCCAAACAACTGCAAAACCTGAAGCACAGTCGGATCAGGAATATCCTCCGACTCCTTTTTGGGAACGGTCAACTCAAGCGCCTCTTGCAGTGCATGATTGTTCATTTGGTCAGGGTATGCTTTCTTATACAATTCTTCGGGGTCAAGATCATGGTTCACACACCATTGTGCAAACACTAAAATCATCATTTTTTCATCTTGCCGATAACTTTCAATAATCTTTTTCTCCATATCTTCTCTGCTCATATCATTCACCTTCTTTATGCAGCTTAAACACCCACAAAAATGATAATGCCTGTTTTAAATCAAGCGGCAGACCTTGATGATGGTGTTGTTTTACCCCTTCTTTATAAACACCAAATCCGTCCACATATGTAAAATTAAAGTCTGCGGCTAATTTCTGAAACTCCCATGGCATCATCGTATTGCAAATTGCTTTTTCACCATGCAGACGCGGATAACTATTTGCGCGCGGACCCGCGGCCGGCCCAAGGATCCCTGCATACAAAGTGCCGTCCTTTTTCAAAACACGGTGTAATTCGGAAAGCGCTGCTCCCGGATTTTCCGTCCACTCCAATACATTTATCGCCATAACAGCATTAAAACTGGCGTTATCAAACGGCATCCCTGAGATATCTCCCTGGAAAAATCCGATTTCATTCTCATCCAATCGGCTTTTCGCCTTATTGATCATCTCCTTGGACAGATCCATTCCTGTTGCGTCATACCCCGATTTATGCAGCCTGTATGTGCCATACCCGTCCCCACAGCCAATATCAAGAATGGAACTTCCTTTCTGCAGATGACTTTCAATGAACGGAAGTATATCTTTTCTGCTGCCGTCATCCCACATCTTTTTACTCCGTTCATTCCAGAATCCTGCACGTCCATCCCACTGCACTTCCGCTTCCTTATGCCAATCAAACGACCCTGTCACGAAATCCCCCCTCATTCAGTTTCATTCATTATAAACGAAAACCAGCCGCTGTTGCTATTCCCGAATTGATAAAATTTGTCCTAAACACAAAAAAGACTCATCTCACGAATGAGACAAGTCTTTTGGAACCTTCTATTATAGAGCAGTTACGTTAGCTGCTTGTGGTCCGCGGTTTCCTTCAACGATTTCAAATTCAACGTCTTGACCTTCTTCAAGCGTTTTGAAACCTTCAGCATTGATAGCTGAGAAGTGTACGAATACGTCGTCTCCGTCTTCGCGCTCGATGAAACCGAAACCTTTTTCAGCGTTGAACCATTTTACTTTACCAGTCATGAAGATGACCTCCTTATACAAATATCGTGCAAAGTAATTGAATCATAAATACTTTTACACCACTTTGTTAAAGAGATCGTAAAGTATTACAAACTTCAATTTCCTATTGCACTTCTAACTTTACCCTTTCTAATCGTAAAAAGCAAGTAATTCCGCAAATAATTTTATTTTTTGTTTGTCAAGTTAGATAATAAAAGGCAAAACGATATAAAATTATCGTGCAAAATCCAACTAAACATTTATTATTACGAATCATTTGAAAAAAATTTAATTGGATTTTGTTGATTTACCGATTAACTTTTCCAACCAATCGATGGCTTCCTTCTGTATTCGAATATCGTGAAAATGATCTGTCAATAGTTGCTTTAAAAGAAATATTTGTTCTTTTTCAGCAAGAGAGGAATTCTTCACAAGCTGCCTGCTTTCATCCAAAAAATCTATATAATCCCCGTATCTCTCGTCATATGTACGAAGAAGATCTCGTTTTACTTTTGCTGAAAACATCGGACTTGCCCCATTGGTCGATATGCTTATCGACAATTTACCGCGATTAAAGGTGGAAGGAAATTGTACATTTCCCCGGAAAGCGTCTGTTGCTTCATTTATCAATGCATTTTTTGGTGCAGTTTTTCTTACTTTATTATTTACATCTGAATCGTTCGTTGCAATAATGATTAAGAAAGCCCCTTTTAAATCTTGTTCCTCCACATGCTTTTGTTTCAAAGCTATTTGGCAGTTTTTCCAAAGCGCACAAATTCCATCTCCAATTTTCGGACTAATCACGGTTAAAACAGCATCACTTTCCAATAGTGACTTTATCCTCCGTTCAGCGACACGCCCACCTCCAACAATAATGACATTTTTATTAGTTAAATCCACCATGAGCGGTGTTAGTGCCATATGTAACATCCTTTACCCATATTCAGATTAAATTTTTGTTGCACTCCGAATGTCAAAAGACTCATACACTTTCTCTTCCAGCGCCTTTTTCATTGCCGGATGATCACCAAGCTGCTGACATAACACAACGCGGCCATTAGTATTCTTTGCTGTTTTTTGCAGAAACTGCATAAGTATTCCTGTAAACCATAAATAGGGAACGATGATTATTGGCGACTCCTCATGATCCAGTGATGACTGTAACGCTTCTTCAAATGAAGGTTCACAGGCAGCTAAAAAACAGACATTAACACGGTTGGCATTCGTTTCCCGTTGAAGCTTTTTCCCAATGCATTCGATGTCCTTTTTCGTTTGGGGATTACGACTGCCGCGACCTACAAGCAATATCTTTGCATCGGGACTTATCGGTATATTCGTTTCCTCTATCCGCTTTTCCAACACGTTTATAAAGCGGTTCTGTACACCCAAAGGCCGACCATAAGTAAATAAAATATGGGGGTATTTCCATTTTGCTCGTCTTACTTCTTCAGGAATATCCGTATAATAGTGTCCAGCACTTAAAAGCAAAACAGGTACAATGGCAATCCTTGTTGCCCCTTTATCTGCTAATTGGTCAATCCCCTGCATGACGTTCGGATCAGCCAGCTCTAAAAAGCAAATTTGCTGAAGCGCAATATCAACCTTTTTTTGTACTGAAGTGATACAGGAAACTGCTTCAGAAGTTGCTTCTGAAATCCGACTTCCATGACTGACATATAAAATACCTTGCATACGCTCCCCCCCTTATCACCCAGTAACGGCGTGTGCAGCGACGGATTCTTCCAACGCATTCTGCTCAAACCATTGAATTTTTTCCCGCAGCCGTACAACCTCTCCTATAATAATCATGGACGGATTCTTGATTGAATGGGACTTCTCCACAATATTCTTCAGTGTTCCAACCACTGTCTGCTGTCTTTGGGTTGTTCCCCAATGTACCAGGGCGATTGGCGTACTCGAATTACGGCCATGGCGGATTAAACTTTCACATATAAAGGGAAGCTGACCAACACCCATGTATACACAAAGTGTATCAACTCCTTGTGCAAGATGTTTCCAGTTGGTTTCATCATTTTGTCCGGTTTTACTTACGCCGGAGATAAAAGCAACCGACGAACTATAATTCCGATGGGTTAATGGAATTCCCGCATAAGCAGGGGCTGCTGAACCGGAAGTAATGCCAGGGACAATTTCAAATGAAATCCCGTTTTGTTTCAATGTTTCCGCCTCTTCGCCTCCTCTCCCGAAAATAAAGGGATCACCACCTTTTAGTCTAGTTACAACTTTTCCCTGCTTGGCAAATTTGCAGAGTATGTGATTTATTCTGTCCTGCGTTAGAGAGTGATGATTGGGACGCTTTCCACAAAAAATTAATTCCGCTGATTTAGCCGCAAAGTTTAATAATTCTTCATTAATTAGTCGATCATATAAAATAAGATCTGCATGTTGTATTGCTTTCAACCCTTTAACTGTGATCAAATCGGGATCACCGGGACCAGCTCCAACTAAATATACTTTTCCCAATATATTACCTCCTCGTTGCACCTCAAATTAACTGGTATAATCAGCTTATCCTTTAGCTGCCTTTACATTTACTGTCAAAAATTAATTAATTTTTGACAGCGTTTGTCGTGTGAAAATCAAGTCCGGAATGTACCTCTTCCACAAAACCGGCACGTATGACATAGTCACCGAAGTGTTCACCATCCCGCCGCTCCTTAGCATACTGAATCAGCATTGAACGAAGGGTTTCCAATATTTCTTCTTCTCCAATATTCTCTCGATAAAGCTTGTTCAAACGTTCACCAGTGAAGCTCCCGCCAAGATACATATTATATTTCCCAGGCGCCTTACCTATAAAGGCGATTTCAGCCAATCCGGGACGTGAACATCCATTAGGGCATCCTGACATGCGAATCACAATCTCCTCATCACGTAACCCTGCTTCATCCAGTATGTCTTCAATCTTGTTCACCAATAAAGGAAGATAGCGTTCTGATTCAGCCATCGCCAGCCCGCATGTCGGGAAGGCTACACAAGCCATGGAATTTCTCTTTAATGCCGAATGGTGTTTTCCTTCAGTAAGTCCGTATTCTTCTGCCAATTCAACAATTTTTTGCTTGTTTTGATCCGTTACATTTGCGATAATCACGTTTTGATTTGGGGTAAGTCGAAAATCTCCAGTGTGAATTTTGGCAATTTCCCTTAGTCCTGTCTGGAGCTTGTAATCTTCAAAATCCTTGACCCGGCCATTTTGAATGAAAAGCGTAAGATGCCATTTACCATCACCCTTCACCCAACCAAGGCGGTCACCATTATGGTCAAACTGATATGGACGAGCTTCTTCCAGTCTCCATCCTAATCGTTCGTTCAGTTCTTTTTTAACCCACTCAAGCCCTCTGGCATCAATCGTGTACTTGAATCGTGCATTCATTCGATCTGAACGGTTACCATAATCCCGCTGAATTGATACTACTTTTGCTGCTGCGTCCAAAATCTTATCCGTTGGGCAGAATCCAATGACCCGGGCTAACTGTGGATAGGTTTTCGTATCCCCGTGGGTCATTCCCATCCCTCCTCCGACGGCAATGTTGAAACCCTTCAGTTGTCCTTCTTCCAATATCGCAATCAATCCTAAATCATGGGAAAAGACATCAATATCGTTGGAAGGCGGTACAGCTATACCGATTTTGAATTTTCTTGGTAAATAATATGACCCATATATGGGTTCAACCTCGCCTTTATCCCGACTATCCACTACTTTATCACCATCCAGCCAAATCTCATGGTATGCATTTGTCTGTGGTGAAAAGTGCTCACTCAATTTTTCAGCCCATTCATAAACCTCCCTGTGGACTTCCGATTGATAAGGATTTGGATTGCACATTACATTCCGGTTTACATCACCACAGGCTGCAAGAGTACTCATTAATACTTCATTCACTTCCTGAAATGTGTTCTTCAGGTTCCACTTCAGAATACCGTGCAATTGAAATGACTGCCGGGTCGTCAACTTCAGTGTTTGATTGCCATATTTTTGGGATATATCATCAATAACAAGCCATTGTTCCGGTGTCGTTACACCACCAGGAGCACGCACACGAACCATGAATTGATATGCCGGTTCCAGCTTTTTACGCCTTCGTTCATTACGTACATCCCGGTCATCTTGTTGGTAGCTTCCATGGAACTTCAGCAACTTCGTATCGTCATCAGAAATTGCCCCGGTAATCTGGTCATTCAGCCCTTCGGCAATTGTTCCTCTTAAGTAATTACTATCTTTTTTTATATGTTCAAGATCACTTGGCGGTCCTTCTTGCTCGTAAAACTTACTGTCTGTCATGTTTAAGCCCCTTTCTTTTTTTAAAAAAGTTACATTGATTTAATACACATCACGCTGATAACGTTTCTGTTTCCGAATCTCTTTCAAATAACTCTCCGCTTCTTCACGACTTATATTGCCCTCTTGCTCTATGATTGTTATTAAAGCATTGTGAACATCTGCTGCCATATGTTTCTCATCGCCGCACACATACACATGGGCGCCTTCTGTAATCCATTGGTAAAGCTCCTTGCTATGTTCCAGCATTCGATGCTGTACATATACTTTTTCAGGAGTATCACGAGAAAACGCAACATCAAATTTAGTTAACACCCCATCTTTCAGCCAATTCTGCCATTCAAGCTGATAGAGAAAGTCTGTTGCAAAGTGTTGGTCACCATAAAATAACCAGGTTTTCCCTGTTACTTCTGTCTCCTCCCGTTCTTCAAGGAACGATCGGAATGGCGCTACACCTGTACCAGGACCTACCATGATAACTGGTGTTTCAGCATCAGGAGGAAAATTAAAATTTCGGTTGCGTTGAATATAAATTGGCAATGTATCGCCAGGTTGTATTCGTTGCGAACATTGTCCGGAACAAACGCCAGTCCGATCCCTGCCATGAGCTTGATAAGCAACCGTCCCAATTGTTAGGTGTACCTCATCCGGATTCGCTTGATAACTGCTCGCAATTGAGTATAAGCGAGCCGGAATCTTTCTTAGAAGCTGTATAAATTCTTCAGGACCCACATTTTCAGGTGGAAACTCCTTCACTAAATCAAGCAAATCCCTGCCTTCAAGATATGCATTTATTTCATCTTTTCCCGCCTCAACAAGCTTTTTCAATTCATCATTTTGAAAAAGTTTTGCTGCCTTTTCCAATAATGGCTTCGTTAATACCGTTATTTCAAAATTGGATAGCAGAGCCTCACGCAATGCAAGAACTTCACCCTGTTTATTAATCGGAACACTTTCTTCCGGGTCCCAATTCAACTCACCAATCAATTCTTCAACAAGATTCGGATCATTTTTAGGTGCGATTCCTAAACTATCACCGGGTTCAAAGCTTAAATTCGATCCTTCGAGTGAAAGTTCAATGTGGCGCGTTTCTTTATTCGAACCACAACCATTCAAGTTTAAATTTTCCAGGACTTCGGCATGATATGGATTTGTTCTTGAATAATTAGGTTGTTCCGCTGTCAGTGTTTCAGCTGTTGTCTGACCCATCCGGGCAGAAGCATTGACGGTATTAACTCCCTGAGTTTCACGCAATACTCCTAACACACCTTCAAACCATTTTGCTGCATTTTCATCGTAATCTAAATCGCAATCAACCCGTGGGTGGATTCTTTCTCCACCCAATTCCTCCAAACGGTTGTCAAAATCTTTACCAGCTTGACAGAAAAACTCATAGGACTCATCACCCAGTGAAAGTACTGAAAACCTTACACCTTTCAGTTTGGGGGCTTTTCTACTGTGCAGGAATTCATAGAATGAGAGAGCATTATCAGGCGGATCCCCTTCCCCGTGGGTCGCTGACACAATGAATAAATCCTGAACTTTCTTTAACTCTTTCGGTTTAAAATCATCCATCGCAGCAATTGTTACGTTTAAATCCAGTTTTTCCAATTTCTGCACGAATTCCTCTGCCAATGTTTGCCCATTTCCAGTCTCTGATCCAAATAGTATTGTTACATCCCTTGAAACAGCCTTAACAACATTTTGGGGAGAGCTACCGGAGGCATTCTGTACAGCAGGATCAACTGCTATTGTCGGGCCTGCAGGTTGTGGTACAGCTAAGTATCCGCTCAACCAAGTTCTTTGTGCCTCCGTCAATGTCGGCAGCAGAATGTTAAGACTATCTGCCTGTTCCTGATTAAAAGGACTATTTGTTACTAATAACTCCAAAGATATCCACCTCACATTGGAAAATTTTTTTATAGTACAAGCTCTATGAACTGTTGTTTTGAAAACTTATATGATTCATCAAACCTTTCCTGACATACAATAACCTCCTCTTGCCATTTTTAGTTCCCCGATATCACTGTTGATCCGGAAACGCAAAGTGGATTAATTAACCCTAAATTGATAAAATTACTTGGGTTAATGGTATTTTTTATACCCCCAATGCTGACTGGAGGGAATTCAGAAGCAAGTCAAAAGGCATACGCTTAAAAAAATTATTAGTTGACTGCTCATATTTAATTTGAATTCGATCCTGCAGTATGCATTCCACACTCTGTTTTATTAAAACCAGTCCATCTGCCTGCACGAGGATCCTCGGAATCTGTGACTGAATGTGTACATGGGATACAGCCAATACTCGGATACCCCTGATTGTGCAACTCATTGTACGGTATTTCATTTTCCTGTATATACGCCCAGACATCTTCCCATGTCCAGTGAATTAACGGACAAACTTTAATTGACTTAAATCGGTCGTCCTTATTAACAAAATCTGTTTTACTGCGAAAAAGAGATTGCTCCCTTCGAAGGCCTGAAATCCATGCTGGTTTCCCTGTTAATGCTTCTTCAAGTGGTTTAATTTTTCGGATGAAACAACATTGATTAGGATCACGCTCCCAAAGGGCAGAACCATATTTTTCAGCTTGCTTATCCAACGTTAATTCAGGCTTTTTCATTCGGATATGAAGCTCCGGATATTTATTTCTTATTTTGTCAATAAGATCATAAGTTTCTTGAAAGTGAATCTCCGTATCCAGAAAAATTATCTCCGCTTCTGGTTTCACCTTGGAAATTAAATCAATTAAAACAACTCCCTCCGCACCAAAACTACATGCATAAACTATAGAATCCCCATATGAATCATAAGCCCACTGTAAAATCCTTGAGGCACCTTTTGTATCATCTGAAGGGCTTAAGTCTTTAAATGGGTCACCAGTAAAATCGCGGTATGTGACCGTTTGCGTTGTCATCTTCTCCCTCCTGACAGACAGTGATTTTTCATTACCTACTAAAAAAACACCACAATTAAACAGTTTTTAAACCGAATAAAAGGATGCCTTTAGTTGTCTAATGGGCAATATATTATCTTTTTTGTTTGCGGTGCTTTCCTGTTAATGAAAAACGTTGCTTCTCTGTTGTGTCTATTTGTGTAACTTCTCCATCATGTACAGTAATTACAATTGAACCATACCGTAACTTCTTTAACGTCTCGGTAATTTGTTGAATGATTGACTCAACTTCCCTTTCTTCATTCACGAAAACCACCCCTGTATTTGTAGAATTTCCTACAGAGAAACGGAATCATCATGACTTATAAATCGTCTTTATACAATAAATGGCGCCTTTCTTGCATGACAATTTCCCTGTTTCAAGCTGTCACACATTGTCAATCCAGTTTAAGGGTTGGAAAATAAAAAAATCCCTTCAAGATTAAGAAGAGATAGAATTAAAAACTTCATTCTTCTTATCTTTCAAGCATTTCGCTTGTAGGATTTGGCACAGTACTGCACAGCCTGTTGCCGAGGTTTCGATGGGCCCATCCCTCCACCTCTCTGGATAAGATAAATTGTGATTAACTTGTTGCCAAACATTTTACGATGCGAAAACTGAAAAGTCAACAGATTTTATAAAAAATTCAAAGTTGGGTCAAATTAACTATAATGAATTACAATTGGCTAAAACACGCAAAACATGATAAAATATTTTCTTGCAAGATTGTAAATAAATATCGACTGCCATACATTGATATCTTGCAAATATGAATGACAGGTGGTAACAAAATGACACACAACAATGAATATCAGGTTTTACTGTACTACAAGTATGCCTTTATCGAAGATCCGGCTGAATATGCCAGTGAGCATCTGCAATTCTGCAATGATCTTGAACTGAAGGGACGAATTCTTGTAGCACATGAAGGAATCAATGGCACTGTTTCCGGTACAGTAGAACAGACCAATAAATATATGGAAAGCATGCACAATGATCCGCGTTTTGCGGACATGGTGTTTAAGATTGATCCACATGATGGTCATGCATTTAAAAAAATGCACGTGCGACCACGTAATGAATTAGTTTCCCTTCGTCTGGAAAATGATATCAATCCAAATCAAACGACAGGGCAGTATTATGAACCAAAGGAATTCTTTGAGGCAATGCAGGATGAAAATACTGTCGTCCTTGATGCACGCAACGATTACGAATATGATCTTGGGCATTTTCGCGGTGCGATTCGTCCGGATATTGAGGCATTCCGGGATCTGCCTGAATGGGTGGAGAAAAACAAGGACCTTGTTGAAGGCAAACGCATTCTAACGTATTGTACCGGCGGAATCCGCTGTGAAAAATTTTCCGGATGGCTGCTTAAAGAAGGCTTTGAAGATGTCGGTCAATTGCATGGCGGAATCGTCACATATGGTAAAGACCCGGAAGTGCAAGGCGAGCTATGGGATGGACAATGCTATGTGTTTGACGAGCGGATATCCGTACCAATCAACAAAAAAGAACACGTTATCGTCGGTGAAGATTACTTTGACGGACAACCGTGCGAACGTTACGTCAACTGCGCAAACCCTGAATGCAACAGACAAATGATCTGCTCCGAGGAAAATGAGCATAAATACTTGCGGGGCTGCTCTCATGAGTGCAGGATCAGTCCGCGGAACATGTATGTGAAGGAACACGAACTTTCCGAAGAGGAAATCCAGCGCAGATTGAAAGTGATTGAAAAAGAAAAAGTGAAACAGGAAGCATAAAGGTAATGGGCAGGCGATATATCGCCTGCCCATTTTTTAGGAAGTTTGCTCTTTTAACTTGTCTGGCTTTCCTTTCGTGAACTGAATGACAGTAATCACTGCAAACAACGCCAAACCAATCAATGAGAATATGAGATGCGGGTATACGAGCATTAACCCGCCCACAATTAAAATGATCCGTTCAATCCAGCTTAAATTGCTGACGAAGTAACCAATCATACTGGAGCTGATGGCTGCCATCCCAAGCATGGCAGTTACGACGGCAATTGAAACGTTTACCACGTTGGCATCACCTTGCAGAAGCAGAATCGGCTGCGACAAGAACATATATGGGATGATAAATGCTGCAATCGCCAGTTTAACTGCAGTTACACCCGCTTTCATCGGATTTGCCCCCGCAATACCTGCACCGGCGTATGCAGCTAAACAAACTGGCGGTGTGATATCCGCGACAATTCCGAAATAGAATACAAACATATGAACGGCAATTACCGGAACGTCAAATGCCAATAATGCGGGTGCTGCCATTGTTGCGGTAACAACATAGTTTGCAGTTGTCGGCAGCCCCATGCCAAGAATAATACAAGCAATCATCGTAAAGAACATGACAAGGAAAAATTGTCCCTGTGCCAGATCAATGATTCCACCTGCGATCTTTGGCCCTAGCCCTGTAGTCGTTACTGTACCTGCAATAATACCTGCCGTAGCACAGGCTGCGATTACAGGCAATGCTGTCCGGGCACCTTCCTCCAGAATTTTAATGATTTCCTTAAAGGACATTCTCGTATCTTTCCGGAAAAAGCTTATAATAAATGCTGCACCGATCGCATACAATGCCGCATATGTCGGCGTGAAACCGATCAGCAGCATACCTATAATCAAAACGAGCGGCGCAAAAAGATCGAGTCGTTTGGCAAGATTTTTCAGTTTCGGCAGCTGATCTTTGGCCAAACCAAGAATACCCAGTCTCCTCGCTTCAAAGTGCGTTCCCATAAACACACCAGAGAAATAGAGAACCGCCGGAATAATTGCAATTACGATAATATCGTTGTACGCGACACCAGTGTATGACGCCATAATAAATGCAGCAGCACCCATAATTGGCGGCATAATCTGTCCACCTGTTGATGCCGATGCCTCAGTTGCTGCAGCGAAATGCGGTTTAAAACCCGCATTTTTCATCATCGGAATCGTGAACGAGCCGGACCCCACTGTATTGGCTACTGAACTGCCGCTTACCATTCCTTGCAGGCCACTCGCGGCAACAGCTGCCTTCGCCGTACCACCTGTATATCTCCCTGTCAAACGCAAAGCAATATCATTAAAAAACTGTCCAATATTGGTTTTTACCAACATTACCCCGAAGAATAGGAAAAGATAGATATAAGTGGATGAAATTTGAATTGGAATACCAAAAATAGAACTGGAACTGAAGAATGTTTCAGTTGCCAATGACGGCCAATCATAGCCTGCATGGCCGATAAAAGGAATATATGCACCAAATAATCCATAAAGTAGTGCTATAATTGCAATGATTACAATAGGCAATCCAACAACACGCCTCGTTGCTTCAAGTAATAAAATGATACCTATCGTTGCTACAATCTGATCTAATGCAGTAAAGCCAAAAATAATCGCGTCGTTAATCAGACGTTCATAGTTAAACACAATGTAAAAGTTTGAAAGCAGCGCGGCAATTGCAAGAATTGCATCATACCACGGAACCCCTCTTCGTGTTGTCATGGAAGACTTTATGGGATAAAGCAAGTAAACAAGACATAGTGCCGATCCAAGATGGATTGCTCCCTGAATCATTGAAACATATGCACCGCGGAGTGCTGTATAAAGTTGAAAAATCGTCAGTGCGCCACCTAAAATCAGTGTTATCCAGCCCCATGGTCCAAGATTTGTCCGAAAAGCACTTTCCTTGTCGTACTTCGCCATTAGTTCGTCTTTGTCAATTTGTTGTGTATCTTGCATAGTCATTCTTTCCCCTCCTATCTGACTTTCCCGGATATTGAGGAGAAAGAACCGGACAACGTTGTCCGGTTCCCCCATTTACTCAATTAGACCGATCTCTTTAAAGTATTTTTCAGCACCAGGATGCAGTGGCAAATCATCGCTGACACCGGTTAAAGCACCATCTTTTGTTATTAGCTTTGCCTGAGCGATTGTCATATTGCCGGATTTCTCGTATAGTGTTTTGGTCAGTTTATAACCAAGGTCTTCACTTACCTGATCAGTGGATGCAAGCAATAACGCCATTGCTGTGATGGTTTGAACCGGCTCTTTCTGCCAGTCATACGTTCCTGGTTTCACTGTATATGCCTCATACTTACTTTTTTCCACTATCTTGTCCAATGCCTTCCCTTCAATGTTAAGGAATTTAACTTCTCCGGATGCACTGGCAAGTTCGTTTGTTGTTGAAGATGGAACACCTACAACTGCAAATGAAGCATCAATGGTACCATTCTGCAGTTTACTTTTGGCATCGCCAAAGCCTTCCTCGTATGCCGTAAAGTCACCTTTTTCAATCCCATAGGCTCTCAGTACAAGTTCTGCTGCCTCACGGGTAGCGCCACCTGGAGGTCCGATAGCAACCTTTTTGCCCTTCAAATCCTCGATGGAGTCAATTCCGGTAGATTCAAGTGTAACAACTTGAAGTGCTTCCGGATAAAGGGAACCAATAACACCAACTTTGTTGATTTCCTTCCCGTCGAATTCACCTTGCTGATTAACAGCATTTACCATTGTGGTGTTTTGTGCAATCCCGAGCTGATATTTACCAGCCTGGATTTTTGCAATGTTTTCCACAGATGCACCAGATTCAACGGAACTGACGTCAAATCCTTTGACATCAATATTGTCTTTCCAAAGATTAGCCATTTCACCGCCAAGCGGGTAATAAACTCCACCGACACTTCCTGTTCCCATTGTCAGATTAGTAGTTTCGCCTTTGTCGCCACCACCCGAGGAACCGGAACCTTTGCCACTTTCGCCGCATGCACTTAGGATCATGCCAATAGCAAGAACTAAAATAAATGAAATCAGAGTTCTCTTTTTCAAAATAAACTCCCCCTTTTATAAAATTTTATAGGAAACATGCTGTCGATAGAACAGCGTGCTTCATCCTAAATGAAGACGTTTTCCTCCGACTGTACAAGATTAAGAAAACGTTTTATTTAGTATTTTACCTTTTATCGGGCTGGGATTCAAGTTTTAAGAAAATTAATATTATTACAGTAATAATATTATCCCCCTTTGACACATATACACTAAAATTGCTATTATTTGGATAAAGGAGGATGATTCCTATCAGTGTCCATGAATTTTCCGCTATGACAATCCTCGGTGACTTGAAATCAATGGCCGAATATGAAGGTAAGGTACTTCTTATTGTGAATACTGCCAGTGAATGCGGATTCACACCCCAGCTTGACGGACTTCAGAAATTATATGATAAATATAAAGATCAGGGGTTTGAAGTACTCGGTTTCCCATGCAATCAATTTCATAACCAGGATCCCGGTTCCGATGCTGAAATATCCAATTTTTGCCGGAAACATTACGGAGTGAACTTCCCCATGTTCAGCAAAGTGGATGTAAAAGGTGAACACGCCCATCCTTTATTTGTTTATCTGACGAGCCAAGCGAAAGGCATGGTAACAAAACAAATCAAGTGGAACTTCACAAAATTCCTCGTGAATCGGGAAGGTGAAGTTATTAACCGGTTTGCACCGCAAACAAAGCCGGAAACTATTACAAAAGAAATAGAAACCGCCCTTGGCGCATAATTCTCCAGCACTCATAGGCTCACCTATTGAGTGTTATTTTTATTGATTTGTTACCTGCGAAGGTTGATATCTTGCTGAGGATGGTTGATTACTGCATTTTGACGGTTGATTCCCCGCCCGCGAAGGTTGATACCCGGCCGAGGATGGTTGATTCCTCATTGGGACGGTTGATTCCCACATTTGAAGGTTGATTCCTCGCCCGCGAAGGTTGATACCCTGCCGAGGATGGTCGATTCCTCACTGGGACGGTTGATTTCCACATTTGACGGTTGATTCCCCGGCCGAGGATGGTTGATTACTGCATTTTGATGGTTGATTCCTCGCCCGCGATGGTTGATATCCTGCTGAGGATGGTTGATTTCTCACTGGGACGGTTGATTCCCGCATTTGACGGTTGATTCCCCGCCCGCGAAAGTTATTTTCCGACCAACTCATTCGAACGCCAATATTAAAAATCGAGCGGCGATAAACGCGCTCGATTTTTAACCTTAATATGCTTTTGCCCAGTAAACAAGTTCTTTTGCTTCTTTTCCGCAACAGACACATTGATCGGAAACCGTTTCCTGTTCAAATGGTATACAGCGTGATGTTGCGGCAGTATCTTCCTTGATTTTCTCTTCGCATTCGATGTCACCGCACCACATTGCTTTGATAAATCCAGGTGTTTCTTCAAGATTCTTTTTGAATTCATCCATATTCGCTGCGATTGTCGTTTTTTCATTGCGGTGTGCAAGCGCCTTGTCATAAAGGCCTTGTTGGATTTCTTCCAGAAGTTCCGGCAGACGGAGTTCAAGTTTATCCAGTTCCACAAATTCTTTTTCCCCGGTATCCCGGCGAACAAGAACGACCTGTTCTTTCTCAATATCTTTCGGTCCCATTTCAATACGAACCGGAATTCCTTTCATTTCATATTCATTGAACTTCCAGCCTGGCATTTTATCGCTGGAATCAATATCTACGCGAACCAGTTCCTTCAATTGATCACGTAAGTCATACGCTTTATCCAGTACGCCTTCTTTATGCTGAGCAATCGGTACAATCATCGCCTGGGTCGGTGCAATTCGCGGCGGAATAACAAGCCCGCGGTTATCACCGTGAACCATGATTAGTGCACCCATGATACGGGTCGACATGCCCCATGATGTTTGATGAACCGGCTGCTGGTCCCCTTCTTTATCCAAATAACGGATATCGAATGCCTCGGCAAAACCTGTTCCTAAATAATGCGATGTACCGGACTGCAGTGCTTTTCCGTCATGCATTAACGCTTCAATTGTCAACGTATAATCAGCCCCGGCAAACTTTTCCTTCTCGGTTTTCTTACCGCTGATAACGGGAATGGCCAGGTAATTTTCGGCAACATCTTTATATACACCAAGCATTCTTGCAGTTTCTTCCTGTGCATCTTCAGCAGTAGCATGGCATGTGTGCCCCTCCTGCCATAAAAATTCTGATGTGCGGAGGAAAGGACGTGTTGTCTTTTCCCAGCGGACAACATTGCTCCACTGGTTATAAAGCATTGGCAAATCACGGTAGGAGTGAATATTTTTAGCATAATATTCACCGAATAGAACTTCAGAAGTCGGACGGACACAAATCCGCTCAGCCAGTTCTTCTTCGCCGCCGTGTGTGACCCAGGCTACCTCCGGTGCAAAACCTTCAATATGATCTTTTTCCTTTTGCAGCATGCTTTCCGGAATAAACAACGGGAAATATACATTCGTATGACCCGTTGCTTTAAACTTCCGATCCAATTCAGCCTGAATATTTTCCCAAATTGCGTATCCATGCGGCTTAATTACCATTGTTCCGCGGACTGCACCATAATCAACCAGTTCTGCCTGTTTGACTACATCGGTATACCACTGTGCGAAGTCCTCTTCCATAGCTGTGATTTTCTCAACAAACTGTTTATTTTTTTTGCCCAATCCAAACACCTCTATTTAAAAATTTATATATTGAAAAACGCGGCCATCGATAAATCATCATAACATTGGCTCCGTTGTGCTTATACTGAGACACAAAAAAACCTCCATCCTGCTAAGGGACCGAGGCTTGGTGGTACCACCCTTGTTTGCAGAGGAGTAACCCTGCACACTTGGCATGATAACGGTCATGAACCGCGCACATCTTACAGCAAAACACTTTTCCGATGGCGAACTACAAGGCAGGTTCCAATTCGTGTCTTCGGAAATTTCCACCGACCATTTCCTCTCTGTAAAAGACGTTCAAACTGTACTAATCCTTATTCAACGTTTCGAGTATTGTATTGTACAATATATATCGAGCAGAAGGCAAAGTCAAGCCTCACTGTCCGTTGCTATTTCATATTTGGAAAATTTGCCGGCATCGATATCAGTATAACCGGCAAATGCAAACCCCGCCTCCAGATAATATTCATTCAAAACAGGGTTATCCCCGACACAATCCAATCGAATATACCCATCCGGCAGCACAATATTGTCCATGATCCAGGCAAGTGTCTTTTTACCGATGCCAGCACGATGATAATTCCGATTAACCGCCAAACGGTGCAAGTATACAGCACGGTCGGTCCGGATTCCCCACACATCTATATCCCACTCATTTTGCTTTGATGAAAGATTAAACGTTGCTGCAACCTGACCATCACTATCTTTCACCAAAAACGTTGCTCCGGCCAGGATATCCGCTTTAATCTCGGTGTCTTCCCCTCCGCTCCGCAAATACTCCCACTGCTGGATACCTTTCGATTCAAGCCATTCCGCTGCCCCTTTCAGAACAGCGATTACCATATCTGCATCAGTATCCACAGCCTGTTGTACCGTGCAGTTTTCAAACTGATACGATTTAAAAGACACCATGAGTGACCACTCCCCTTTTTTATGAACACCTGTATTTCCGAAACCTATAAAACCTTAGCACCAAGCGTATGTTCAAAATGACCAAGTGCCCAGTCATGCCCTGCAGCATTAAAGCTGGCCACTGCATCTTTATGAACAACGATTTTAAACCCTTTGTTATATGCCTCAACGGCGGAATGCAGTACACATATATCCGTGCATACCCCGACAAAATGAAGTTCCTCAATTCCACGTTCCCGCAGCTTCAGCTCCAAATCGGTTCCGGCAAATGCACTATACCTGGTTTTATCAAAATAATAGACATTGTCCTTCTTCTTATTTGCTTCATAAACAGAAGCAAGGTCACCGTATAGTTCCTGACCCGTTGTACCAATAATATTATGCGGCGGAAACAATTCTGACTCCGGGTGATACGTATCCCCTTCTTCATGCGCATCAATTGCAAACACAACATAATCCCCGGCATCAATAAATTCCTTCGTCATTGATACCACCTTTGCTTCTATAGCCTGCCCGGGTTCGCCGCAAGTAAGTTTTCCATCTTCCGCAACAAAGTCAACCGTGTAATCCACATTAATTAGAGCACGCTTTGCCATTATTCTTCTTCCCCTTTAACTTTAATTTGATGAGCTTCACCGAATTTACGGGCAGCCGCATGATATGTGGGCCCAACCATTTCCGTATAGGAGAAGCCATTCGCAATAGCAGTGGTTACGAAGCTTTTTGCTGCATGCACAGCATCTGAAACTGATTTTCCTTTTGCCATTTCCGCCGTAATTGCTGCAGAGTAGGTACATCCTGCACCGCTCGTATTTACTGTATCAATCCTTGGTGCTTCATATGTTATCAATGTTTCGCCGTCATACAGTACGTCAACTGCCGGCCCTTTCAGTCTGCCGCCTTTTACCAAAACATATTTTGGTCCATACTGATGCAGGTCAACCGCGGCTTGCTTCAATTGTTCCACTGTATCCAGTGTCCGTCCTCCAAGCAGGATGGATGCTTCCGGAATATTTGGTGTAATAATGGATGCCAGCGGTATAAGCTTGTCCTTTAATGCCTCGATGGCATCATCCTCAAGCAATTTGGAATCAAGCTTTCCTACCATCACCGGATCGACTACTACGGTATCCACATTTGAATCAGAAATGATAGCTGCCACTAATTCAATTACTTCTGTTGAAAAAAGCATTCCCGTTTTCAGCGCATCCACTCCAACCTGCTTAACCGCAGTCGAAAATTGTGCTTCAATCGCTTCAATTGACTGCGGATGAACGTTTTTTCCGGTTTTCGGATGGTATGCCACGATTGCCGTAATGGCGCTCATTCCGTACACATCATATTCCTGAAATGTCTTCAGATCCGCCTGAATACCAGCACTCCCGCCAGCTGCGGATCCGGCAATTGTCATAACACGTGATGGATAATTCATAAACCAAAACCCTTTCTATATCAAAAAATAACGTCAACAACGAACCAGCCGATCATAACGAGCTGCAGCACCACTTTCGCAACAGCCCCGCCGAGAAATCCAATCAATGATCCGACTGATGCACGAATCGCTTCATTTGCAGAACGCTTCTGCATCATTTCAATTACAATCACAACAATGAATGGCAGCACGATAATACCAAACGGCGGATAAATAAACGAACCGATAATAACTGCCACAGCTGCACCACGTTCGCCCCATTTGCTGCCGCCGAATTTTTTCACAAAATAACTGTTGGCAATAATATCAGACACAATAAGAATAATGGTTAAAATAACCATTCCAATCCAGAATAAAACCGTGAGTTCACTGTTATTAATGACAAAGTGATACAGGAGATAGCCAATCCACAAAACAAGCGGTGACGGGATAATCGGAAAAATAATCCCGACAAAACTTAAAATAAACAACGCAATGATTATAATCCACATAATAATATCAAGCATCTGTTTCCTCCATCTATGATTCTTTTCGGAACATACTGGAAAGCTTTGTTTCTTCCTTGCTGATAATACGTCTGTAATTCTCCATATGTTTCAGTATGCTCATAACCGATAATAACACGACAACCATTGCCGGTTCGATTCCAAAGAATAAATAAGTGGTAACCAGAAAAGAAATATACATAAACAGAACACCAACCACCAGATAGTCTGTGGCCAATGTAAATAAAAGCAATATCGCAATACCGATTAATGCAATTTTCCAATCTATTGCCAGCAAGACACCAATCAATGATGCCGTACCTTTCCCACCGCTGAACCGCATCTGGACCGGATAATTATGTCCGATAATAATGAATAGGGCATTTATATAAACAAGCAATGTATGCATCTCTTCGGTAATGCCTTGCCCATTGAGAATATATAAAACGAATAATACCGATAAAGTAGCTTTGAAAATATCAATCAGTGCGACAATGATTCCGAATTTCCAGCCAAGTAAAATCGTCGTGTTGGAGGCACCGGAGTTCTTAACGCCGCTCTTTTTTATATTTACTTTCTTTATTTTTCCGACAAGCTGGGAACCATGAATACAGCCGGCCAGGTAGCCAATCAGCATGACAAAAAGCACATACATTCTTCCCCCTCCTTTAGTCTTATTCTATATACGCCCCCACGGAATCGCAAGACAGATTGTTTTTGAAACTATCGCCATGTTTTCTTTCCAACCAATTGTACACATGCGATATAATAGGTATAACTTACAGCTTGGGAGACGTAACATTGAAATTTTATCGTAAAGACATCACAGCCTGGATATTGATCATTTTATTCGTCGGGCTGCTTTTCATTCTTTATAATCAGGATCAGCAAACAGATCCATGCAAAAATACTGCGCGGTACACTCGCCCATCAGGAGGACTGGATCCAACTGTTGCTGAAAAAACAGAAAAACTGATCCAACAATCCTCCAAACGCGGAATCAACGTAGCCATAACAGATAAAGTCCGCTCAAAGAAAGAACAGAATGCATTATATGCCCGGGGACGTACTGTTGCCGGAAGCATCGTAACCTTTGCCAAAGGGGGCGAATCGTACCATAATTACGGGCTGGCGATTGATTATGCATTGCGTAATAACAAGGGAGAAATTATCTGGAGCACAGCGTATGATGGGAATCGCAACGGGCATCCCGATTGGTTTGAAGTGGCGGAAATCGCAAAAGAACTTGGGTTTGAATGGGGTGGTGACTGGCGCAGTCCCGATTACCCGCATCTGCAGATGGATTTTGGGTTAAGTATTCAGGAATTGCAAAAAGGGATACGCCCGGATCATTCCTGCAACCAAGTCTAAGCATTAAAATGGACGCATGCATTTGTTTGGATTATAATAAAATTATCTTGAATTAATAATAATTTATTGAAGGAGGTTTCATCTATGAATTTAAGAGGCATTCACCATGTATCAGCAATTACTGCCAATGCGAAAAATAACTATCGCTTTTATACCGAAGTACTTGGGCTGCGGCTTGTCAAAAAAACGATAAATCAGGACGATCCATCCGTTTACCATTTATTTTACGCGGATGAGCAAGGAAATCCGGGCACTGATTTTACCTTTTTTGAGATTCCGAATGCCGGTCATACCTATGCCGGCAACAGCAGTATTTCAACTACTGCATTAAGGGTTCCGGATGACCAGTCGCTTGAATACTGGATTGATAGGCTTGATTCCTATAACGTTGATCACGATGGTATAACAGAACAATACGGAAGAAAATTGATATCTTTCCGTGATCCGGAAGACCAGCGGCTTGCACTTGTTTCCGATGAAAAAAATAACGGTGTTGCAGGAGGGACCCCTTGGGATAAGAGCCCTGTCCCCAACGAAAAAGGAATCGTAGGCCTTGGCCCGGTTACATTGACCGTAAAAGACCCGGAACCAACGTTTAACGTCTTAACGGACCTGCTTACGTTCAAACAGACGGGAAGTTATTCGTCAACAGAAGGCAATCAGGAAGATGTTCTTGTTTTTGAAACTGGTGAAGGCGGAACAGGAGCCGAGGTTCATTTGAAAATCCAACCTGATCTCCCACGTGAACGACCCGGCCGCGGAAGTGTACATCATGTAGCTTTTCGTGTTGATAACGAAGAGGAATTGGCTGTATGGCGGGACAGGGTTAAAGAAGCACGCATCCCCAACTCCGGACTGGTTGATCGCTTTTATTTCAAGTCTCTCTATTTCAGAGAACCAAACGGTATCTTATTTGAACTTGCCACAGATGGACCAGGTTTCACAACGGATGAGGATCCCGACCACCTGGGAGAAACGCTTGCACTGCCGCCATTTTTTGAAAACCAACGCGATGAGATTGAAGCAAAATTGAAACCCTTGGACACAAAAGGACCGCACTCCTAATCGGTGCGGTCCTCTTCTTCCAAGTCATTCTGTACATCATCCGGTAAAGGATCAATGGAATGTTGATACGCATAGCCTTTAGAAATGGCAACCAATGTCATAATTAGAACTGCTAAAACGATGGCAACACCAAGTACTACGTAAAAAGTCATCCGTTTACCCCTTTATAAAATTCATTACTGTCCTGTATTCGCTGCCAGCCCTTTTCATCAAAAAAGGTGCAGACGACTGCATTGGATGTTGTCAGTTCGGTGTGCATATTTTCATAGCCTTTCCTGTTTGCCAATCGCTCCACTTTACTGTATAAGTGTTCATCCAAGCCCTTTTTGATATAACTGTTCTCCACTGTCAGCTTTTTAATCTCTATCTTCCTTGCATCATCATCCAGCTGAAACTGGATAAAAGCGCGAATTGCTGCATCTTTTTCAATTACATAAAGCCTTTCCGTATTACCATTAAGAATCTTTGTAAAGTCTTCCTCGCTGATGGGAGTTTCGACCTGGTGAATATGCATATTATTTTCATTTTGAACCAATTCATTAATGGCATTTTGATCTGACTGCTTTATTTCACGTATTTTATACATCTGCTAAACCCTTTCAAATGGCTTAATTATCCCATAGATTGCATTTATATATGGCAGCTCCAGCCCCTTATCATCTGCAAGACGAACCGCTCCGCCATGAAGATGGTCCACTTCCAGCGGTAATCCTTTTCGACGGTCCTGGTGCATGGATGAAGTTGCCTCAGAATTCAATTCTAAGAAACTTTGATTTGCTTCTTCCAGTTCCTCATCCGTTATCTTTATATCATATTTCCCGGCTAATTGCTGCATTTCAAGCAGAATTTTCCTGGCTACCCGGAATGTATCCGGTTTTTCAAGGATTGGTCCGATTGGCAGATTGACTGCAGTGGTAATGCCGGAAAATGCATTTATAAACGTATATTTTTTCCATAGTTCATGAAGTATGGAATCACTATTGATAAATTCCAGATCTGTTTTTTCACAAAGTTTTTCCAAATGTCCGCACACTTCCGTTTGGGCTGCATGCAGTTTTCCGAAAATGAGACGATGAAAATCACTTGAATGAACAACATGTCCTGCATCATCCAATGTAGCCATAATGAAGGAAAGCCCGCCTAATACAGTTTCCTCACCAAGTTCTTTTTTTAATACGGGGATATGCTCCATTCCATTTAAGACAGGTAGTACAAATGCCCCTTTTTCCGT
Source organism: Virgibacillus siamensis (assembly GCF_900162695.1). Lineage (NCBI taxonomy): Bacteria > Bacillati > Bacillota > Bacilli > Caryophanales > Bacillaceae > Virgibacillus > Virgibacillus siamensis. The sequence goes on along the minus strand of NZ_FUIH01000006.1, from coordinate 192,414 downwards.
TAATATTTTCAATTGATCCATAATACCGTCCAAATGATACCCCTTCACACTCACAAAAACAAGGTCGGTATGATCAATCTGATTGGCATCCGTTATAATAGTTGGTTCACTATTTTGATAATCTCCCCTTGGGCTTGAAACATTCAAACCGTTCCGCTCCAGCTGTTTTGCGCGCTTATTTCGTACAAGATAAGTCACGTTTGCACCGGCCTGTTCCCAACGTGATCCAAAATAACCACCTAACGCTCCTGCACCAAGTACAGTAATATGCATGACGTCCCCTCCATTAAAAATATCTATTAATTCCATAGTAGCTTTCCAGGCTTCATTTGTCCATTAGATTATTTAGACAATTAGAGCAATTATCAAGGAAATAAAAGCTTAACACATTATAAACAAGCATATATTGGCATATATAAGCTTTATAAGACTGAGCGCTGTATACGCTTTTAAATTTAAAATTATCTAAAAATACCCAGTTTGAATGAATAGGCCAAAATCTATACTATTATAGTATGACTGTTTGAAAGAAATTCCCCACCATTTACTCTTTATTTTAAAAACCCGAATGTTCATGGGTTTAGGTTATCCAATTTCTAGTAATAAAGTCTTAAGAGAAACAAAATATTAAAGGGAGGTCATTTAGAGAATGAAAAAATTATTGGCAGTAGCTGCAGTTGGTTTTTTGCTTGTTCTGCTGGCAGCCTGTGGATCCGGTTCTGATGAAGAATCAGGCGGTGACGGTGACCAAAGCAAATTGGCAAAACTTAAAGAATCAGGTACCGTTACGGTTGGATTCGCAAACGAGGAACCGTATGCATACCAGGATGGTGGAGAATTAAAAGGGGCTGCAGTTGATATTGCACAAGCAGCATTTAAGGAAATGGGAATTGAAAATGTGAAAGGTAAATTGGCGGATTTCAGTCAGCTGATTCCCGGATTGAACGCGGGAAAATTTGATGTTATTACAGCGGGAATGGCAATCAACCCGGATCGTTGTAAAAACGCTGATTTTGCTGAACCGTCCATGATGTATGGGGAAGGTTTAATTGTACCTAAAGGAAATCCAATGGACCTGCACAGTTACGAAGATATTGCTGAAAAAGGTGCAACGGTTTCCATCATGCAAGGTGCCACTGAAATTGAGTACGTGCAAAAAATGGGGGTTAAAGAAAGTCAAGTCCAAACAGCATCTGACATTCCGGCAACATTTTCTGCTGTAGCATCCGGACGTGCCGACGCAACAACAGGTACTGAAATGACGGTAAAAATGGCATTGGAATCTTCCGGCAATGATAAACTTGAATTTGTTTCGGATTTCAAACAGCCTGAAATTGAAGGTATTCCAAGCTATGGTGCTGCCGCATTCCATAAAGATGCTGATGAATTGCGTAAAGCATATAATGAAGCATTGGCTAAATTGAAAAAAGACGGTACAGTTAAAGAGCTGCTGGAGAAAAATGGATTCAGTGCTGAGAACAACTCCGTTCCTGAAGATATTACTGCAGAAGGAGTTTGCAGCGGCGAACAATACTAGAACAACACATATAAGAATGTCCAGCTAAAGAACTACGACAACGACTCCATAGGGTCCGGCTCCCTCACCCAGGGGGTCTGACCCTATCCTTATGTTATAAATGTTTTAATGGTACAAGGTGTATAAACTGAATACGATATTAATAAGGTAGTAGAAAACACAAAAGGAGTGATTACCATCGATGCAATAGCGGATATTTTTCCCGTCCTTTTAAAAGGGGTGGAAATTACTGTTAAAGTTCTGCTTGCTTCAATTGTTCTTGGGTATTTGATGGCGTTTATTGCGGGCTTTTGCAAGCTTTCCAATAATGTCATCCTTCGAAAATTCACCAGCTTCTATGTCGAAGTGTTTCGTGGTACCTCACTGATCGTTCAATTATTCTGGTTTTATTATGCATTACCTATTTTATTTGGTTGGGAGATTGGCAGTAACTTCTGGGCTGGTGTATTGGCAATTTCTTTAAACTATGGTGCGTACATGTCAGAGATTGTCCGCAGCTCTATTTTGTCTGTGGCCAAAGGGCAGTATGAGGCATCAACTGCTCTGAACATGTCCCGGTTCCAGCGGATGCGTCTCGTGATTTTTCCGCAGGCTGTCCGAATGATGCTTCCGGAATTTGGTAACTATTTGATCCTGATGCTAAAATCGACATCATTGGTTTCCTTAATTGGTATGACTGATATTTTATACTACGGTGATATTTTGCGCAGTTCCAATCTGTCACAAGCACCGACAGTATACTTTCTTGTGCTCATATTCTACTTTATTCTGGCACTTCCGTTTATCTGGCTTACGAAAAAAATGGAAGCTGCATCCAAGAAAGGGGTGGCTAGCTCATGAGCGGTTTGAGTAACTGGAGCTGGGAAACATTTTTTGATGCGTTCCCTCTTATTTTACAAGGGCTTGGCATTACCATCGCACTCACCCTGTCCTGCTACCTGTTTGCTTTAATTTTCGGGTTCTTCTGGACAGCAGTTAAAAGACTGCCGATTGCCGTCATCAGACTTCCACTGCTGGGTATAATGGAATTTATTCGTTCTACCCCCCCATTGGTACAACTGTTTTTCATATATTATGCATGGCCAATGGTACCTGTTGTCGGAATGGCGCTAGATCCATTTACAAGTGCAGTACTCGGTCTTGGCATTCATTACAGCACATATGTTGGAGAGGTGTACCGATCTGGTATTGATGGAGTGGCGTCGGGACAGTGGGAAGCTGCCACAGCGCTTAACTATTCCAAGCGGAAAAAGTGGACAAAGATTATACTTCCACAGGCAATTCCGCCAACCATTCCAATGCTTGGAAATTATTTGATTATCATGTTTAAGGAAGTTCCACTGGCATCAACCATTGGATTCCTTGGTATCCTGGCATTGGCCAATGATTATGGTGCCCAGCACTGGAGATACCTGGAACCACTTACCATTGTGGCAATCCTGTTCCTGGTACTAAGTTATCCTTCTGCACTTCTTATCAATAAACTGGAAAAGAAATTCAATACACGATTTGATAAAAAAGCCGTTACCGAAAGTAAGGCAAACTAAGAGAAAAGGGGTTGTGATGGAATGAGTGAACCGATAGTAAGTTACCAGGATGTGCACAAATCATTCGGTGATGTCGAAGTATTAAAAGGCATCGATTTGGATATAAAACCTGCTGAAAAAGTGGCCGTTATAGGCCCAAGCGGATCCGGTAAAACAACGATAATCCGCATGCTGATGACGCTGGAAGAACCAACATCCGGTAATATCATTGTTGACGGAAAAAATTTATGGCACATGGAGAAAAACGGTAAACTTGTGCCCGCAAATGAAAAACATTTAAGACAGGTACGAGGCGATATTGGAATGGTGTTTCAGCATTTCAACCTGTTTCCGCATATGACGATTCTGGAAAATTGTATGACTGCTCCAATCAATGTACAAAAAGAGGAAAAAGAATCTGCCAAGAAACGATCAATTGAAATGCTGGAGAAAGTCGGACTTGGTGACAAACTGGATAACTATCCAAGTCAACTATCGGGGGGACAGAAACAGCGTGTGGCGATGGCACGAGCACTTGTTATGCGTCCGAAAATCATGCTGTTTGATGAGGTCACTTCCGCATTAGACCCTGAACTTGTTGGTGAGGTTCTGGAAGTAATCCGCGATATTGCAAAAGAAGGCGAAATGGCAATGGTGCTTGTAACACATGAAATGGAATTTGCCCGTGACATTGCTGATCGTATTCTTTTCCTTGATAACGGTGTGATTGCCGAACAGGGACCGCCAATGGAAGTTCTGGAAAATTCAACAAACGACCGCCTGCAAAGCTTCCTGCATAGATTCAGAACTTAATTCAAAACAAGGCTGGGACAAAAGTGTCTGTCTGCTTCCTGAGAGGGAGCGGGCAGTTTTTTTGCTAGACGCACTGAAATGATAAAGCAGAAGGCATTTTCGCTCATAGTTGACAGCTTAAATGATAAAGTTCATGGTCAAAATGCTAAAGTTCACGATCGATATGATAATGTTCACAATTATTATCCCGAATGTGTATTTCCTCCGCTAAATTCCTTATTGTTCGTCTTTTGGATTACACGTTTCTGATATGTCCCAGCCTTTTTCCTTTTTTTAATAAACAATCTCTTCACGGGTGTGATTCTTTTTAAACGCTTTAAGGTTTGGATCAAAATATTTATCATTATAATGCGGCACAAATTTTCCATCCTGTACATATCCGGCACCCCATGTTGGATCCATAAGCACCCATTTTCCATTAATATTTGCTTCCACCCAAGCATGACGGGCAAGATTGCCACGACCGCTGATATAATGCGATTCAATATCAGCCGCACGTAACAGTGCGACGGTCAAAAAGGCATAATCCTGACAAACTCCGCTTTTTGTTTTTAACGTTTTTAATGCACTGTCACTCAGCTTAAATAAATCATTTTCCAGTTTCCCAACATCATAGGTGATATTTTTTGCCACATAATCATAGATGGCCTTGGCCTGCTTTCGTTCACTTTTCACCCTTTTTGTTAAGTTTGCAGCAAGATCTTTTATGTTTTGCGAGTCAGATTGAATTCCCCTGGACGGCAGCAATTCACGTTTATCTTTCGCATTACTTTTTACGGTAAAACTTGCTATGCCGGTATATCTGAAATAAGACTTGTATGCACCAGGATCAGTCGGGATATTGACAGTTACTTCATATTCCCCCGGACCAAACCGCAGCCAGAATTGTCCTTCAAATTTACCATTAGCTGCGGGAACAAGGTAACTTGCTTCAAGGTCACCCTTTTTCGTCGTTACAATCACTTGCTCTATTTTTTTATTATCGGACACACTTGAATCATACGTGCCGGCAATTCGAAAAGTGCTGTCTGCTTGCTTCCCTCCTGCTTTCGGATAATCAAGCTGGAATTCATTTTCATGGTATGCCCGATAAAATTTTATCGGCTCTGTTTTTGCTGACGAAGTATTTTTTGCGAATAGCTTAGCAGCTTCCAAATAATAATTTTCACGATTCGGATCAGGTACCATAACGGTTACTTTATGCTTTCCCCCGCCGTAATGCAAAGGAATTTCTGTTTCAAAACCGCCATTTTTAACGGGGACAAGCAATTTCCATGACTCCGACCCTTTTTCACCTTTAACCATTAAATTCTTTCCGTTAAACGTATTGTCAATTGTTCCTTCCAGATGTAAAAAGCCTTCCGTTTCCGTCAAACCGCTCGCAGGCTGTGTTATGGTCAGCCCGTTTTCCAACGCTTTACGCCCAATGAATATATCACGGGTCGTTTTTGAACTTTCATTTTCAACCTGAAATGATGTCATCTCATAAAAATGATTGTCCTGACTTTTATCGGGCAAGCGTACTGTAATGTCATATTCCCCCTTCCCCTCAAACAGCTTAATCTTCTCACTGAATTTTCCGTCCTTAACCGGTACATAATAGGTAAACTCCCCGCCTTGTGGACCGTATAATTCCACCCAAATAAAGCGGTCATTCAGCCCGGATACCTCCTCTATTACTCCTTCCAGCATAAAAGATGATTGAACAGCGAATTCCTTGCTCTCCGGGTTTGAGAGTGTTGCTCCGATTTCTTTTGCATAGGAGGATAATTCAATCGGCTGACCGGTAGAAGACATAGGCTGCTGCTTTTCAGAATTTGCCTCCTTAGTATCGGATTCACCATTCTTTATCCCTGACTGATTTGTCTTGTCAGCAGACTCTTCTGAATTTGCACAGCCGCTTAACAATATTAGCGCCGATAACGAGATCAGCATCCAACGTAACCATTTTTTCAGTATCATTTCCCCAACCCCTCAATATTCCTAGTTACCTTTTTCACATTTTCCGCTTTTATAATTTTAGCACAATTATCCAGCTGCATATAAGTCAGGTAACCAATTATGAGAAAAACAGTTACCATAAAATACCCCTTTGGCCAATTGGCTGCCAAAGGGGTACCATTTCAAGTTTTATCAAAGTTATTAAAGATCGTCTCCAATTATTTTAACTTCACGTTCAAGCTTGACACCAAATTTTTCTTTGACTGTGTCCTGTACAAAATGAATCAGCCCGATATATTCATCTGCCGTAGCTTCATCCTTGTTTACGATAAATCCGGCATGTTTCTGTGATACTTGCGCACCGCCCAATTGTTTTCCCTGAAGACCACTGTCCTGAATCAGTTTTCCGGCAAAATATCCTGGTGGACGTTTAAAAACACTTCCACAGGATGGATATTCAAGCGGCTGCTTGGATTCGCGTTTGAACGTCAGATCATCCATAATAGCTTTAATTTCTTTATAATCGCCGTGTTTCATCGAAAATGTCGCTTCCAAAACAATATAGCCGTTATCCGGAATATTACTGGAACGGTATTCTAAATCGAGTTCACTGGCGGAAAGATTCAGGAGATTCCCTTTTCGGTCCACAACAATTGTACTTTCCAGCACATCCTTGATTTCCCCGCCGTATGCACCGGCATTCATAAATAAAGCCCCGCCGACCGAACCGGGTATTCCACAGGCGAATTCGAGTCCGGTTAACGACATTGATAACGCACGTCTCGAGGCATCAATAATTCTTGCGCCGCTCTGTGCTACAAGTACCGTTCCATCTGCAGATAGGTCTGTCAGCTGTTTCAGGTTCAAAACAATTCCCCGGATTCCACCGTCTTTTACAATCAGATTGGATCCGTTTCCGAGAAGTGTAAAAGGTATATCCTCCCTGTTGGATAACTTCACAATCTCCTGCACCTGTTCATATGTTTCCGGCGTAACAAACAAGTCAGCCTTGCCGCCTAATCGTGTATACGTATGATTTTTCAGGTGTTCATCAACCATCACATTTTTCTCTGATGTAATTGCAATTAATTGATCATACACATGATGATAATTTACCACTAAAACCAATCCTTTTATAAATAGTCAAATCAATTGTTTCCGTCTGTCAGGAACGAATAGACCATCCTGTCAACTTTTTCATTTTCATGTAAAGCGCTATGGCCAAGCGCTTTTTCTGTAATCATTTTAACTGTCAACTGATCCTGACTGATGATTTTTCGGATAGCAAGCACACTTTCCGGCATTGCTACCATATCGCCGGTGCTTCCGATACTTAGTACCTGCAGATTATCAGGAACAGCTGCTTTATTTAATCGCATCAGCTTCAATGCACCTGCCCCCGGCTTCAAATCAACAGTGGCAGGGTCACGATTTATTTGAAAGTATTCCTTACTGTATATGCCATCAAAAGGACTTCCGATCGTAATCAGCTTTTCGACACGCGGATATTTAGAGGGATCCTGATATGTCTGTATCGTATTCACGGAAACGAGCCCTCCCATGGAATGACCTACCAGATTAACCGTATCGATCCGGTATACCCGTTTCATATGCGCCAAAACTTTTGCAAGCCATTCAGACGTATCCTCAATGCTGGCACGGTTATCTTCAAAGATAACTTGCACAAAGGCAGATTCCCTTTTGCCTTTGCCAAGATTATAAACGGTCATGTGACCTGTTCGGGATACATCGTAGACAATTGCCTTATTTCCCCAGCCATACATGTTTTCAAACCTGTTCAGCATGTTGCCGAACGAGTTGACCGTTCCTTTATATCCATGGACAAACACGGTGGGGGTTTCGATTTTGTTTTCCGATTTTGCTGCTTTTGGCACATCTGTCACCAAAAAAACCATAATAAAAATCATTACTAAAACTGCTGTACTTATTATATGTTTCTTCTTCAAAAAACTGACCCCGCTATTCTGTTGCCTATTTCTCTGATCTATGCAATGTTTTTTGTTTTAAGATAAACCATGTAAAAAATGCACCAATACCGAACAAGAGCAACTTTACTGCTGGCAATGGAATAACAAATACAATGGAACATCCCATTGTAATCCATAGCACTGTAACGCCCGTCACTTTCGCTTTTAATGGAATTCCTTTGCCCTGCCGGTAATTTTCTATATAGGAACCAAAATATTTATTCGTAATCAACCAATCGTACAGCCGTTTAGAGCTCCTGACATAACATGCTGCCGCGAGAAGCAATAACGGTGTCGTCGGCAATAGTGGCAGAATAATTCCAAGAAGACCCAGTCCCAATGAAATAGATCCCGCAATAATTAATAAAAATTTTGTTAATCCCTTCATGTTTACACCAGCTACTGAAAATAATTAATACATCATTCCTATTATATCATCCTGTTACCTTTCTTGCTTTATAAATCCGGAAAAATTGTGTCAGATTTTTAAAATGATGTTACAGCTTGCTTAGTTTGTGAAACTCCGGTGATCCTTGATTGAATGTGGTGATATAACGGAATCCGGCCTTTTTCAAAAGTTCGATGGAATCCCGGAAATCATAGGCAATGGTTGATTCCACATGTGAATCCGAACCAAGCGTCAGAATTTCCCCGCCACACTCCTTATACAGTTTCAGTATATCCAGGCTTGGCATTCCCTGCTCCATACCGTATCGTTTGCCGGATGTATTCAGTTCAATTCCCTTCCCCTTTGGAATAATTTCCTGAAATATTTCCCGAATAATCTCATGAAAGTTTTCCCTGCTTTCGGTTTTCAAATACCGTTTAACCAGATCGATATGACCAAGAATGCTATAGTTGGAAAACTCCTTCACACAGGAGAGCAATTCATTGTAATACGCTGCACAGGACGATTCTGCAGATCTTCCAGCAAAGAAATTTCCAGAATGAAGGTCTTTTCCTTCCGCGGTATGCATCGAACAAATGACAAAATCGAATCGCCTATTTTCCAGCAGTTCATTATACCTCTCCAGTAAATGGGGCTGCAGACCAATTTCGATTCCTTTTTTAATGTGAATCCTGTCGCCATAATTAAATTGAACCTCCCTGATTTTTTGGTCATATGCCTCCTGATCAAACTCAAATACAATGGATTCATCCGGATAATCATAATCAATATGGTCGGTAAAACAAATTTCCTTCAATCCAATATCAATGGCTTTTTCAACCGTTCTTTCCATCGGCGCTTCGCAATCTGCAGAGAAATTACTGTGAATATGATAATCAAACATTAAAATTCATCCTTTCCAGTTGACAGAATTTCTATTAATCTATAGAATACTATACAACTTTAATTAAATAAAGCGATAAAGTGATAAAGTAAAAGAAAGGAGTAAATTTCCTTGCAACCATATTTACTTGATTGTTCTAAAGATACGGGCGCTTCGGACTTCAAGGTGCGGGACCGTACGATATCCGCCCTGAAAGAGCGCTTTTTCACATATGGATACAGACAGGTACAAACATCCATTTTTGAAGATTATGATTTATATGCTGCAATACCCGGCACAATTCATAGGGATGACATGATAAAAGTAGTAGACAGTTCCGGCAAAGTACTCGTATTGCGTCCCGATATGACAATACCGATTACACGGATGGCTGTTACGGAAAAAAATCGGCCCCAAAACGACGCACGGCTGTTTTATGTGCAGGATGTTTTCCGCCAGTCCTTTGAGCAGACAGACAGAAAAGAAACAACCCAGGCTGGCATCGAATGTTTCGGGGAAAATACGGCCGAGAATGATGCTGAAGTTATTGCACTTGCGGTTCACGCACTGAAAGACCTGGGCTTCCGCTCATTTAAACTGGAAATAGGACACGCCGGATTTTTTAAAGCACTAATCAATGAATTAAATGTTCCCGAAGAAAAAACGGAGCAAATTAAAACATTCATTCAATCCAAAAATGTTGCTGAACTGGATGCCTGTCTTGGTGACATACAAGCTGACAAAGAGCTGATTGAAGCTGTCCATTCCATCCCGCTGCTTTATGGAAAACCGGAAACAGTCATGGAACGCGCGGGAAACATAACATTAAATGAAACGATGAAACAAACGCTGGAAAAACTGAAAAACGTTTATGAACTGCTCGAGGCATATGCGGTCACTGATCATGTTGTTTTTGATTTCGGACTGATCAACAATATGAATTATTACACCGGAATCATTTTTCAGGGATTTGTATCGGCGCTTGGCAAACCGGTGCTTATGGGAGGAAGATACGACAATCTTGCCGGTCACTTCGGCACCGCCCTACCTGCAATTGGTTTTGCCTGTGACGTTGACAGTCTCCTGCAGGCAGTTCATAAACAACAAAAACCGGATCAGCTAACCGCGGACAATATCATTATTGATTACAGCCGCAGCCGGCAAAAGGAGGCATTGACCGCAGCAAACAGCCTGCGGGAAGCAGGTTATTCCGTTATTGTTTCCAAGCCGGAAACACGGAAACAGAACCAACCTTGTCTGGTAACATTCAGACCGGAAAAAAGTTCACTTGTTATGGCAGGAACAGAAATAGATTTCGGAAATGTTCATGACTTGGTACATCTTATCGGGAAAGGAATGGAAAACACAGAATGGAACCAATCACAATAGCACTTGCCAAAGGCAGAACAGCAGACAGTACAATCAGAATTCTGGAAGATGCCGGTTTCCATTTTCCTGATTTCCATCCTGACAGCAGGAAACTGATTTTCCATACGGACGATCGGACAGTCAGCCTGATCTGCGTTAAAGCTGTTGACGTCCCGACATATGTGGAAAATGGCGCAGCAGACATCGGTGTTGCCGGAAAAGATACGATTCTTGAATCACAGGCAGATGTTTACGAAATTTTGGATCTTAAAATCGGCAGTTGCCGGTTTGCAGTTGCTGGAAAACCGGATACAATCCTGGACAATATCAATCAAATTACAGTCGCTACAAAATATCCGACAGTAGCCAAAAACCATTTCCTGAAAAAAGGAGTATTGGCTGAAACCATCAAACTGAATGGGTCTGTGGAGCTTGCCCCATTGATTGGTTTGTCAGACGTCATTGTTGACATTGTTGAGACAGGCACAACGCTTCGTGAAAATGGACTTGAAATCATGGAAGAAATTGAGAACATCAGTACACGGCTGATTATTAATAAAGCAAGTTTTACGACACGATCTGAAGAGACACACACACTCATCAATAAACTGAAATCGGTAGTGGGGTGAGAAAAATGAAATTGATGACAATTGATCAGTTCAGACAAGACAACAAACGTGTCTCAACTGACCCGGAAAATTACGAACAGATTGATAAGACGGTTCTTGAAATCATCCAAAATGTTCGATCGTCAGGGGACAACGCTTTGTTTCAATACACCAAAAAATTTGATGGCATTAATCTTGACCAACTAACCGTTTCACAAGCGGAGTTTGCCGAAGCGGGAGAAAAAGTCAGTAATCGTTTTTTGACTGCACTGGAACAAGCAAATAAAAACATTACCGCATTTCACGAAAACCAGAAAGAACATTCATGGTTCACAAATCCCGGAAACGGCATCATGCTTGGACAAAAAGTCTCCCCTCTGGAGAAAGTCGGGATCTATGTACCCGGAGGGAAAGCAGCCTATCCATCGACAGTACTGATGAACGTTATACCCGCAAAATTAGCTGGTGTAAAAAAAGTTGTCATTACGACACCACCGGGAGCAAACGGAAAAATAAGCCCTGAAGTTTTAACTGCAGCAAAATTAACGGGCGTGGACAAAGTTTATAAAATTGGCGGTGCACAAGCAATTGCAGCACTTGCTTACGGGACTGAATCAATTGATAAAGTGGTCAAGATTGTCGGCCCCGGGAATGCATTTGTTGCCCGAGCCAAAAAGTGGGTTTATGGCGATGTCGACATTGATATGATTGCAGGACCGAGCGAAATTTGTGTGGTAGCAGATGCGACGGCAAACCCTGATTATGTGGCAGCCGACCTTCTTTCCCAGGCCGAACATGATGAACGGGCAAGTGCCATCTGTATTGCGACAGACCCTGTACTGGCGGAACAAGTTAAAGCATCAATCATACGACAGGCGGCACAGCTTGAGCGCAAGGAAATCATTCAGCAGTCACTAAAGGAAAACGGGAAAATCATTATTGCGGATAATCTTGCAAACGCATTTGGACTGGTTAATGAATTAGCACCGGAGCATCTGCAGCTTATGGTTGAAAATCCATTTGAAAAATTGAGTCAGGTTAAACATGCAGGAGCGATTTTTCTCGGTCATTATGCACCCGAACCGCTTGGTGATTATGTTGCGGGGCCCAACCACACACTTCCGACAAGCGGGACGGCTGTATTTTCATCACCGCTCGGGGTTTATGATTTCCTGAAGAAGTCAAGTATTATCCACTACTCTGAACAGGCACTGCAGAAAACTTCCGACAGCATTATTACATTGGCAAAAGCGGAAGGGCTTACTGCACATGCCAATTCCATTCAAATCAGGAAAGGAGATTATGATGCGTAAACAGCACATTCAGCGGAATACAAGCGAAACAGCAGTCGATCTGACCTTTTCTATAGATGGATCCGGTACTTCCAAGGTGGATACAGGTGTTGGATTTATGGACCATATGCTGACACTGATGAGCAGGCATGGTCTCTTTGACCTGGAAGTTTCCTGTAATGGAGATCTTGAAGTGGACCAGCACCATACCGTGGAAGATATCGGAATTGTCCTGGGACAGGCGTTTAACAAAGCATTGGGTGACAAAAAAGGCATCACACGCTATGCCACAGTAACCACTCCTATGGATGAGTCGCTTGCCACCGTTTCAATTGATATCAGCGGACGGCCATATTTTGTCTATCATGTTGATGGACTGAAAGATAAAGTTGGCACATTTGATACAGAACTGGTGGAAGAATTTTTTCAGGCATTTGCCAGTAATGCCAGACTGACACTCCATATTAATCTTGTTTACGGAAAGAACACACACCATATGATTGAGGCCATATTCAAAGGGTTTGGCAGAGCACTTGATCAAGCGAGTATCCAGAATCCGCGGATAGAGGGTGTACCATCCACAAAAGGGGCATTGTGACATGCTTTACGACAGTATATATGAGCTTTCGTGATGAAATACGGGCCTTCAACACAGCAAAAGAAAAGGAGATATACGCCATGATTGCAATCATCGATTACGGTGCGGGTAATATCAAAAGTCTGCAATTCGCCTGCCAGCGAATTGGACTTGGATCATGCCTGACAACTGACAACCGGACCATTGAGGAAGCAGCGGGGATTATTCTTCCGGGTGTCGGTGCATTTAAAGATGCGATGAACGCCCTGGATAAACAAAGACTGACCGGTACGATTCAACAGCAGGCCGCGGCGGGAAAGCCGCTTCTTGGCATCTGCCTTGGGATGCAGCTGTTTTACGAGCAAAGCTTTGAGAATGGCAGCTGGCAGGGTCTCGGACTGCTGAAAGGAAACGTCAGCCGCCTCCCCGATACGGTGAAAGTACCGCATATGGGGTGGAATACATTGCAGCATCATCGAAAAAGCAGACTATTAAATAACGTTTACCAGAATGAATATGTCTATTTTGTTCATTCATACGCAGTAACCAACGGGAATACAGAGGATCTCGTCAGCACTAGCGAATACGGCGGAACTGTTCCTGCTATTGTTCAATCCGATAACATTATTGGCATGCAGTTCCACCCGGAAAAAAGCGGTAAAACCGGATTGCAATTATTAAAAAATTATGGGGAGATGGTTTCATGATTTTATTTCCCGCTATCGATATCCGAAATGGAAAATGCGTACGCCTCAAACAAGGTGACTACAATCAGGAAAAGGTCTACAATGATTCTCCTGTGAAAGTTGCACGTGAGTGGCAGCAAAAAAAAGCATCCTATCTTCATGTAGTTGACTTGGATGGTGCAAAAACAGGAAACGCAACTAATTTGGACACCCTTACACAAATTGTCAATGCTGCTGACATTCCGGTACAGGCGGGCGGTGGAATCCGCTCCCTCAAACAGATACGCGAGTATATTGGCGCCGGAGTTGATCGCATCATCCTAGGTACTGCCGCCATTACCGACAAATCATTACTGAAGGAAGCGGTGTCCGAATACGGTTCAAAAATCGCTGTTTCCATTGATGCCAGGAAAGGATACGTGGCAACAGACGGATGGACCGAAACGAGCAATGTAAAGGCTGTTGAACTTGTTAAAGAGCTTGAACAAATTGGTGTTCAAACCATTGTGTACACAGATATTCTAAAAGATGGAATGTTGAAAGGACCCAATTTTAAAGAACTGCAGACAATTAATGAGGCAGCCTCCATGAACGTAATCGCATCAGGCGGTATTACGACCGAAGCGGATGTCGCATTACTGAGTGAAATGAAATTATACGGTGCGATTATTGGAAAAGCACTATATGATGGAACTCTTAACTTTGCATCCTTAATGGAAGGTGATGTAAATGCTCGCTAAACGGATTGTACCCTGCCTTGATGTTGATAAAGGAAGGGTTGTGAAGGGACGTAAATTTCAAAATATCCGGGACGTGGCTGATCCGGTTGAACTGGCAAAGGCCTATAATCAAGCAGGCGCTGATGAATTGGTTTTTTACGATATAACAGCATCCAATGAAGAAAGAAATATTTTTCTGGATGTGGTCGAAAATGTTGCAGCGGAAATCGCCATTCCCTTTTCAGTCGGCGGCGGAATCCGGACCATTGAAGATATTCATCAGACGTTGCGGGCCGGTGCTGATAAAGTATCCATCAACAGTGCTGCAGTTAAACACCCCGAAATTCTGACCAATGCCGCCATGAAGTTCGGCAGTCAGTGTGTTGTATTATCAATCGATGCTAAAGCAGTTGATGCAGACAACTGGCAGGTATATATAAATGGCGGAAGAACAAATACCGGAATTGATGCAGTCGCGTGGGCTGTCGAAGGTGAAAAACGCGGTGCTGGCGAAATCGTCATCAATGCAATTGATACAGATGGGGAAAAAAACGGCTATAACATGGAATTAACCCGTGCGATTGCAGAAAACGTGAATATCCCAGTTATTGCCAGCGGTGGTGCTGGTACAATGAAACATTTTGCAAGTGTACTGCAAGAAGGTGGTGCTGATGCCGCTCTTGCCGCATCCGTATTTCATTACAGCGAAATCAATATTGCCAGCCTTAAAGACTATCTGAGCGAAGAAGGTATTTTAGTAAGGAGGGAAAAATAATGGAGACAAACATGAACAACCTTTCTTTTGATGAAAACGGGCTTATCCCTGCAATTATGCAAGATGCAACAACGGGTCAGGTTCTTACACTCGCTTATATGAACGAAGAGGCATTGCAAAAAACAATGGATTCGAGGGAAACGTGGTTCTTCAGCAGAAAACGCCAGGAGCTTTGGAATAAAGGAGAAACATCCGGTAACAAGCAAATTGTCAAACAGATTGAATATGACTGTGATGCAGATGCATTACTTGTACAGGTCGAACCAAAAGGACCAGCATGCCACACAGGTGAGAAATCCTGTTTTCATCAAACCCTCTTTTCCGGTGAAAACTCCGTCCGTACCGTCATACATGATGTGGCAGAAAAAATAAGGGAGCGTAAACAAAATCCGGTTGAAGGTTCCTATACCAACTACCTGTTTACGGAGGGTATTGATAAGATTCTCAAAAAAGTCGGTGAAGAAACAAGTGAAGTAATCATCGGTGCTAAAAATAATGATAAAGATGAAATCAAATGGGAAGTAGCGGATCTTACCTACCACACACTTGTGCTGATGGAACTTTTGGATGTATCGATAGAAGATATAAAAGAAGAACTGTACAGCCGTCATGTAAAAAAGGTTGACAGCAATGACAAGTAAATTCTGGAGTGAGACCGTCAGACGCACGGAACCTTATGTGCCCGGAGAACAACCGGACATACCTGATTTGCTGAAACTGAATACAAATGAGAATCCTTACCCTCCTTCGCCGATGGTCCGTGATGCAATCCAGGGGGAACTGAACCGTAAATTACAACTATATCCTTCGCCAACGGTCGAGGGTTTGCGTCAACAGATAGGGGAATACTTCAATTTGCAAAGCAAAAATGTTTTCATCGGCAACGGTTCAGATGAAGTGTTGGCATTTTCGTTTATGGCGTTTTTCAGCCAGTCAAAAGCAATTCGCTTCCCGGCTGTTTCCTACAGTTTTTACCCGGTTTACGCCAAACTGTTTAATATTCCATATAAAACGGTTTCACTAAACCGGGACTTTACCATACAGCCGGAGTGTTTTTTTCAATCGGAAGGCGGTGTAATTTTTCCAAACCCGAATGCACCGACCGGAATATTTTTGGATTTGGAATCGGTTCGCGACATTTTGGAAAGCAATCGGGACAATGTAGTTATCGTTGATGAGGCCTATGTCGATTTTGCCAGGGAATCTGCAGTTTCCCTGTTGAATGACTATGACAATCTGCTGGTTGTGCAGACCATGTCCAAGTCCCGCTCACTTGCTGGCCTACGGATTGGATTTGCCCTTGGCCACCCTGATTTAATTGAAGCACTAACCCGGATAAAAGATTCGTTCAACTCCTATACAATTGACCGTCTGGCGATAGCCGGGGGGAAAGCTGCGATTACGGATTCCGATTATTTTCGGGATACCGCCAATAAAATTATCCGAACCAGAGAATGGACATCCCGGGAACTGAAAAAGCGGGGATTTCATGCTCTTCCGTCAAGTGCCAACTTTGTGTTTGTCAGTCACTATAAACATACTGCCGAACAACTTTATGCAAACCTGAAAGAACAGCATATTCTTGTCAGGCACTTTAGCAAACCGGGCATTGATAATTATCTCCGGATTACGATCGGAACAGATGCTCAGATGCAACACCTAATGGAAAAATTAGACGAATTGATCACGTAAAATGGCAGCTGCCCCAATTAACGGGACAGCTGCCATTTGTTTATCTCGCTTATTCATGCTTCATTTTACGTTAAATCATTTCCTTGATTTGTGCTTCATCTTTTAAGTTTTTCACCTTGGCCTGAAGCTTTTGCTGTTCTTTCTGGGTTTGCATCTGCTGCTTCAACTGATCTTTGATTTTATTAAACTTCGGAATCTGTTTACGTTGTTTTTTCAGTTTATCGTACTGTGCTTTTACTTCTTTATCCGTTACTTTTGTACCTGTGATTTCCTGGTCAATATACTTCTGAAGTGTCAGTTCAAAAGCCAGCTGATTCTTGTACACTTCTTCTGTCAGATGGTAGCGATCCAAAACTTTAGAGAACTGTTCTTTGTTTTGGGATTTAGTTTTGTCAAACTTTTTCTGTACCTGATCATCAGATACTTTTATCCCTTTTTCCTTCGCATCCTGCTTCAGAAGCTCCTGCTGAACCAGAATATCCATCGTCTGCTGTTTTATTTTTTTCGTGTCGCTGACATCCTGTCCATATTGATGCATCATAATTTTTGTTTGTGCATACATCGCATTGTACTGTTCACCGTTAATATCATTGTCGTTTACCTTTAAAACAACTTTATCATCTTTAACCTTTTCCTTATCGGTAATTTCTACCTTCTTTTGATCAGCTGCTTGTTCTGTTTTCTTATCTGCATTCTTATCTTCACTTTTATCTTTAGCTGAATCGTCTCCGCAGGCTCCTAATACTACTGCAATCAGCAGTGCCATCATCAGCATTATGAACTTTTTCATTAAGAAATTCCCTCATTTCGTATGATTGTTCTTTTATTCAAACATAAATGGACTTGCAATAGCAAGTATCATTACGTGGCCAAAAAGCCCGTAAAACATGTCCCGTCAAGGTTTAAGCCGTATTTTTACATTTCATTTACATTTCATTCCAAAAATGTGCCGTAAATAAGGCTTCCATACACCTGACTGTTTAAGGTTTTATTCCATGTAAAAGGGACAACCCCTTATGATTGTCCCCATCTGTTTACTATTTCAAACTTGCGGCTATTTCATCCACCATTTCCTGAACCGATACCAATCCACCGCCGGAAAGATACCAGTAGTCCGGGTCCAAGTATACGATGTTATCATTTTTGTAGGCGTTTGTCTTCTTGGTGAGTTCATTTTCGACCAGCTGTTTGGCTGATGAGTCACTGCCGACAACAGCCCCGCGGTCTATTACATAAAGGATATCCGGATTTTGTTCAACCACGTATTCAAACGAAACGTTCATGCCGTGTGTTGATACTTCAATTCCTTTATCAACTGCCGGCACACCGAAGACATCATGAATCAGGCCAAACCGTGATTCCGGGCCATATGCGCTGATTTTATCATCATTAGCCAGAATAATCAGTGCTTTTTTATCCATGTTTGATGCTTTTTCTTTCAGATCAGCAATGGATTTTTCAATATGTTTCAGTTCCTTGTCAATCGCTTCCTGCTTATCAAAGATTTTTCCGATTGTTCCAAGGTTTTCTTTAAATGAATCCATGTACTTTGTTGTATCAACCCCCAAATAGATGGTCGGCGCCAGTTCCTGCAGTTGGTCATACAACGAGGACTGTCTGCCGGAAATGATAATCAGGTCGGGGTCGATTTCAGCCAGTTTATCAAAGTCAGGTTCCTTTAAGCTTCCTACATTTTCATACTTATCACTTTCATATTTTGACAGATAATCAGGCATACTGCCGTGTGGAACACCGGTCACCTTAATTCCCAATTTATCCAGTGTATCAAGCGTACCGTAATCAAACACAACAACTTTTTCCGGATTTTTCGGCACCTTCGTTTCCCCGAGTTCATGTTTTACCGTTACCATTTCTGTATCTCCACTTGACTTCCCATCACTTGCATCTGAACTTCCGCATGCAGATGCGAATATTGCCAATGCACTTATTACCAAAAATAATAATACCTTTTTCACTTCATCCAGCCTCCTCTATGAAAAATAAACACAAATTTTATGGTTGTTTATGTTTTTAATATCTATATCCATATCGTAAATATCCTTTAAAACACATTCATCGATCACATCGCATGTCGGTCCTTGTTTGACAATCTTTCCATCCTTCAATGCAACAATTTGATCAGAATAGCACGATGCAAAATTGATGTCGTGGATAACGATCAGAATTGTTTTACTAAGGTCATTTACGAGCCTGCGCAGTGTCTTCATAATCTGAACGGAATGACGCATATCCAAATTGTTGAGCGGTTCATCCAACAGAATATATTCCGTATCCTGGGCAATAACCATGGCAATGTGCGCCCGCTGACGCTGACCGCCACTCAGTTCATCCAAATATTTATCCTGAATCGGTTCCAATTCCATATAGGAAATTGCCTGATCAACCATTTCCCAATCTTCCGGCTTAAGCCTTCCTTGTGAGTAAGGAAAACGTCCAAAGGAAACCAGCTCCCGAATGGTCAGGCGCAAATTGATCGCATTTGACTGCTTCAGGATGGAAATCTTCTTGGCAAGCTCATTGTTTTTCGCTGTCGTAATATCCTCACCATCAATGGTAATCGCACCTGCATCTTTTGTAATCAGCCGGCTGATCATCGAAATCAGCGTACTTTTGCCAGCACCATTCGGCCCTATGAAGGACGTGATGGTTCCTTTCTCAATCTTCAGTGAGACATCATCAATGACACTTTTCCGGTTATATTTTTTAAATACACCCTTTATATCTACCATGATTTATTCTCCTTTAGTAAAAGAAATATAAAATAGACTCCGCCAACAAAGTTAATAATGACACTGACAGTTGTCTGGAAGGTAAAAACCTCTTCCACAATGAACTGTCCTCCCAACAATGCAATGATACTGATTAGCATTGAACCCGCAATAATATAAGCATGCCGGTACGTCTTCAAAAACTCATACGCTACATTCACAACCAGCAATCCGAGAAATGTAATTGGTCCGATTAATGCGGTAGCAATCGAAATCAGTATCGCAACAATAACCAAAAGCCGTTTCACCACATAATCATATGGAACACCAAGATTAATTGCCTGATGTTTCCCAAGCGCCAGCACATCCAAATACTTGTAAAAACGCTTGAAATATACAAACACTAGAACCATAAGGATAAGGGACAGGTAGACCAAATTTTCATTCACATTATTCACACTTGCGAACATCCTGTCTCTTGCCACCATAAATTCATTCGGATCAATCAGCACCTGCATAAAATCAGTGAAACTGCCAAAGAATGTCCCAAGAATCATTCCAATCAGCAGCAGAAAATAAATGTTGTTGCCTTCCCCGCGAAACAGGAAACGATACAGAACAAGTGAAAACAATACCATCGCACCAACAGAAATAAAGTAATTGATATTGCTGCTCATCATGACAAGCGAATGGGAGCCAAATACAAATATGATGAATGTTTGAATCAGCATATAGAGTGAATCGAGACCAAGGATACTTGGTGTCAAAATTCGATTGTTCGTGATGGTCATAAACACTGTCGTTGAAAAAGCGATTGCCGAGCCTGTTAATATAATCGCAACTACTTCCATAATACGGCGCGGTAATATGTATCCGATATTTCCGCTTAAATCATAAAAAATGTACAGAATACCAATGGCGATTGCGATAACTGCCAGGATGATTGTTTTTTTCTTATAACCCATATTTCTTTCTCCTCAGCAGCAAGTAAATGAAAATTCCGCTCCCGATAACACCAACCGTCAAACTGATTGGAATTTCATACGGATAGATGATGACCCGGCCAACAATGTCACAGATAAGCACGAATAGTGCTCCAAGCAATGCTGTATGTAATAAACTTTTCTTAAGATGATCGCCTTGATAGATGGTTACAATGTTGGGAATAATCAATCCTAAAAAAGGAATCACCCCAACCGACAGAACAACAGATGCCGTTACAAGTGCCACAATAATCAGCCCGATATTGACAACCTGCCGATAATTCAAGCCGAGGTTTTTGGAGAAATCCTCCCCCATTCCGGCAATCGTAAATTTATTGGCAAACAGATAGGCTATAATCAAAATCGGAATACTGACATACATGAGCTCATAATTACCGCTCATGATCATCGAAAAATCGCCCTGCATCCAGGAAGACATATTTTGAATCAGATTATTTTTATATGCAAAAAAGGTTGCAAGAGAGCTGATAATATTCCCGAACATTAATCCGACGAGCGGAATAAAAATGGCATCCTTGAATTTAATTTTCTCGAGGATTTTCATAAAGACCAGTGTGCCGATTAATGCAAAACCGAATGAAACGAGCATCTTCTGCAATGGGCTTGCAGAGGTGAAAACCATTAGGGCAACCAATATACCGAGTCTTGCTGAATCAAGCGTACCCGCAGTCGTCGGAGAAACAAATTTGTTACGACTAAGCTGCTGCATGATCAACCCGCAAATACTCATGCTCATACCTGCAATCAAAATACTGATCAATCTGGGCACCCTGCTGATCATTAATATTTCCAGCTGATCATCGGACAACCAAAAAATTTCCCATGGTGCCACATCCGACACCCCAATGAATACAGATATGAATGATAATATGAGGACCGCTGTTACCAGATATCGAATTTTCATATACTATCCTTCTCATGTTGTTTAGAATGGTTATTACATTTAAGTGAATCTAATTAATAATGATATTCATTATCAATTAGGCACTATAAAAGATTATAGCATAATAAAAAATTCCGTCAATACGCCTTTTGGAAAAAATGTACATTCGTTTTTGGAGGAGATTGGGTGCGGTGAGTTGGGGGCTTTGTTCAGTGGGATTTTGATTTTGTTCAGCGGCGTGGAGCGGTTTGTTCGGCGGGGGTTCACTTTTGTTCGGCGGCTGGAGCGGTTTGTTCAGCGGGGTGGGCATTTCATTCAGCGAGCTGATATTTTACATACAAAAAAACTAACCCGCCAAAATTCAGTGGGTTAGTTCCGATGGCGTCTCAATTCTACACCGAAAATTATTCCTCTTCTTCTGTCACACAGCCTTCATCTGTACAATAAGTCGTTTTGGACTTTTTCGGATTCAGCGTTTGCAGTACCGGCTTTTCATTCTCTTCCTGCCACACCTTCTCCAGAACCTCCGAAAAGACTTCCGGCGGTTGTGCACCTGAGACAGCATATTTTTCATTAAAAACGAAAAAAGGTACGCCCTGAACGCCAATCTGTCTTGCCTGTTCTTCGTCGGCACGGACGTGAAGCGCAAAATCATCCAGCTTCAGCATTTCCTCGACTTTAGCTGTATCCAGACCTGATTCCCCGGCAAGTTGTACCAATGTCTGATGGTCGCTTATAAGCTCCGAATCCGTGAAATACGCTTTTAAAAGCCTTTCCGTCATTTCCTTGCCTTTGCCATTTTCCCCGGCAAATTTGGCAAGCCGATGTGCATCAAATGTATTTGTATGCTGCATCGAGTCAAAGTTATACGTTAGGCCAAGTTCTGCAGCCTGTTTTCCTAACGATTCATTCGAATTTTTCGCCTTTTCAACAGTCATACCGTATTTTGATGCCAGTAATTCATGAATGTTCTTACCCGGATTGATTTCTGCATTTGGATCAAGTTCATAACTTTTATATTCAACCGTAACATCTTCTTTATATGCAAATTCATTCAATGCTTTTTCCAGTCTGCGTTTGCCAATATAACAAAAGGGACAGACAAAATCTGACCAGACTTCAATTTTCATGGAAAACACCTCATTTCTGACAATATTGTAGCACGAGAGTTGCTTTTTCATGAAATATTGTGCTTAAACACCTTTTTCCGATTAATCCACATATCGCCCATAATCCGGGACTGCCAGCTGATCAAACTCGCTAACAAGCTTGTCCAAACCTTTTTGGAGCGCTTCACCTTCCATCATATATCCATGTCCGGGTATAACCATATCAATCTTTAAGGAAGCCAACCGCTCTACAGATTCCTTTGCAGCCTGCCAGTCCGTGGTTAAATATCTTGGCGGTCCATTCACTTCTGCGGTCTGCATCAGCACATTGTACAATGAATCTTGTCGCACTGTTATAAATGCATCACCGGAGATCAATGTTTCGTCGCTTTCACGATAAAACGACACATGCCCAGGGGAATGACCTGGTGTATGAATCCACTTCCAGTCTTCCAAGCCTGGAACACTATTGTCATCTGGAAGTGCTTTGACCGCATCCCCCGCATTTAGCGGTTTATTCGGGTACATACCGGATATCTTCGCCAGAAGTCCACCTTCGACTGTGGTGTCGGGCTCCGGGTAACTTTTTTCCCCAGTTAAAAAAGGAAGTTCCAATTCATGTGCGTAAACCGGAACATTCCACTCAGCGATAAGATCAATAAGCCCGCCAACATGATCAAAATGGCCATGTGTCAAAAGAACCGCAGAGGGCTTGCTGTTTTCTCCAAACCGATTTGCTGCCTCGGCTTTAATTTCAGCAGCAGAATTAGGAAGTCCGGTATCAATAAGTACCCAATTATCTTTATATGGAAAACCGATAAATGCTATATTCACAATCTGATCCGTGTAAAAATATATGTCATTCGCCATTTCTTCACCAGACCTGCTCGTAATGGAAGTCATCGGAATTATTCGTTGATCCTCGCTCTCATGTATTTCCTGATCCATTATAATCCTCCTTGTTTTTTCGCTTAGTATACGGCAGCTGGAGAATTATCATGCAGGCATTTTCGCTCGTTTTCACCGGAGTTCGAATGAATTTGCAGTGTGTTCACACGAGTAGGGATGGCGTTCGCGCGTTTAAAATTAGCCTTACAAAGAAAATGCTCGCCAATTTAGGCAAGCATTCGTTAAACTATTCTTCAAGCAGTGATTTCCCCATAATGGTAACCCGCTTCGTATTTTTTAAATCACCGATTGTTTTAGCGCCGATTCCAAACATCGTCATTTTTAATTCGAGTTCAATCTGATCCATCGTCTCCACAACTGCGCGATCAGATTCGGTTGCTGCCTGCAGCAGCGTCCGGGCAAATCCGACCAGGTCAGCTCCGATTGTCAGCGCTTTTGCTGCATCTACACCGGTTTTCATGCCGCCGCTTGACACAAGCGGAACATCGCCAAGTTCACTTCTTACAGACACGATGCAATCCTTTGTCGGTATACCCCAATTATTAAATGCTTCAGCCGCTGCCTTTTTCAACGGGGTCTTTGAACGCAATTTTTCAACTTGGCTCCAGGAAGTGCCGCCAGCGCCTGCCACATCAATATATGAAATACCGGCATCATATAACTTTCGCGCTATCGTACCGTCGATGCCGAAACCCACTTCTTTTGCACCAACCGGGACATTCACTTCTTTGCATACTTGTTCAATTTTAGGAAGCAGATTTTCGAAATTCAGGTCGCCTTCGTCCTGGACGGCTTCCTGCAGCGGATTAAAATGCAGCACGATGGAGTCCGCTCCGGTTAAATCAACAATCCGCTGGCATTCCGCTGCGCCATACCCGTAATTCAACTGCACTGCACCGATATTAGCGATCAATGGAACTGTCGGCGCCTGTTTCCGTATTAAAAAGGAGTCCTGATGCGCATCACTTTCCAGTAAAGCCCTTGTAGATCCAAGTCCGATTGCCCAGCCTTTTTCCTCAGCTGCAACAGCCAGATTCTGATTGATTTTTTCAGCGAGCTCAGAGCCTCCTGTCATAGAGCTGACCAGAAATGGCGCTTTAATCCGCTTATCCAAAAAACTGGTTGCGAGATCGATATCAGCAAAGTTTATCTCAGGCAGCGCATTATGCACAAAAGCTATGCCCTCAAGCCCGGTTGACTTATTGACGCCCTCCACATTATCTGTTAAACAATGGCGTATATGCTCCGTTTTGCGCTTGTTGATACCTTCCTCCATCATTACACATCCTAACTGTATATTTTAAGTTGAACTTATTATAATCGTCATTACTATCATCATATCAATTATTTGTGCAGGAATCACTTGTTTTCTTTTTTTGGAAAAATGGTGTAACTGAAACTGATGACAAAATCAATCCCAAGAACCAGTAACCATACCCGGAACGTATTGAATAATGCCTCTGTCTGTGGCGGGTTGTTGATATACAATATGATTGCTCCTAATATTGCACTACCAATGCACCACGCCAGAAAATGACGATACCACCCTTTACGCTCATGTTTTGCCAGTTCCGCGCCAAACTTTTTCCTTTTAGGAGGCTTTTCAACACTGCTAAACAAGTAGGAAAATTGCCGGTCTGCCCAGTTGATCATTTGATGACCATACGCAATACTCACCCCGATATAAATGGCTGCAATCCCATGGACATTAGTAGCTGTTGCACCATTATGCAAATCAATCACTGTTACGACCAGAAGAACCAAATCCACAATTGGCGTACATATGAACAAGAAGTATCCTAATTTATCATTTTTGAATACATATCTTGCCACCAATCCGGCAATTACAAATACCCAAAATCCTATTTCACAAGTAATAATCAACCAGCCTATCATGTCCTGCAGTCCCCCGCTTTTTTAATACATTTGTGCTAAAAACATCGTACCATAATTAAGTTTATTAATACAACTGTGTTATAATAATGGTATGCCAAAAAAAGTTGATCATACTAAACGAAAAATTTTAATTGCTGAAGCAACCTGGAATGTGATTATACGGGACGGTTTGGAAAAAGCAACAGTCCGGGAGGTAGCCAAAGAAGCGGGTTTATCCGCCGGGGCACTCCGGCATTATTTTTCAACACAATCAGAATTACTCGCTTTTTCCATGGAGCTTGTTTCTGATCGTGTCAGAGATCGGGCGTTAAGTAAAAAATACACAGGTCCGCCAATGGATGTGATGCTCGAACTATTGGGCGAGTTTTTGCCAATTGATGATGAACGGCGAGTTGAAATGGAGGTGTGGCTGGTCTTTTCGTCACGAACACTGATTGACAAGAAACTCCATGCACTAAGTCAAGAAGTATATACTGACATGAAGCAGGCAGTGCAGCATGTCATTGAAGGATTAATTCAATTGGGATTTGCCAAGACGGATATTGATAAGGAAATAGAAACCAGAAAATTGCATGCACTTATTGATGGGATTGCCCTGCACGCATTGTTGCATCCAAATGAGTATTCGGTTGAAACCATGTTAGAAACAGTCCGGAGCCACTTGAAATCACTTTGCATGAAGGAGGAAAAAGCATGAAACCCAAAGCCAAAGCATTCGCGGAAAAGGCACATGAAGGGCAAAAAAGGAAAAGTTCAGATATAGCCTATATTACGCACCCCATCCGGGTAGCTGAACGGCTGGAAGAAGCAGGTTTCAGCGATGAATTGGTATGTGCCGGATACTTACATGATGTTGTAGAAGATACCCCTTATGAAATGGAAGACATCGAAGTGGAATTCGGTCCGCGTGTCGCCCACCTTGTTGCAGCGCACACGGAAGACAAGTCCAAATCATGGCAGGAACGGAAGCAGCATACTATCGATACAGTTAAATACGCTGAAAAAGAGGTAAAATACCTTATCATTGCGGATAAGCTTGATAACCTCCTTTCCATGGAACAGGAATATCAGCGTCAAGGCGAGGCGCTTTGGGACAATTTTAACGCCGGTTTTGACAAACAAAAATGGTACAACGAATCTGTTGCGGCGAATATGTCCGTTGGTTTGAAGGAAGATGCAATACCGGCTTATTTTCATGAATTTCCAGATGTGGTGGAGCGGATGTTTGGCGCACGGGATTAATTCTGAAGGAGTTGTGCAGTTTTCATTTTCGGCCGATCCCGGGAATGAAGAAATCGCGCATATATCCTTTTAAAAAACGCCTCCCAGTCACAGTATGTGAGGGAGGCGTTCTTCATCACTTCTTTTTACGGAATTTATAATCAGCATGATGCTGCTTCTTTAATTTTTTCCATCTGTTTTTCTCTTCCAAATATGCCCGCTGATCCTGCTTCCGTCGTTCAAAAGCCAATTCACGCTGCAGCTTCAAGTAGCTTTGAAACCGTTCTTCAGACAATTCACCGCTTTCTAAAGCCTTCTGAACTCTGCAGCCAGGTTCTGTATCATGCTGGCAGTCATTGAATTTACATTCCGCTTCAAGTGCTTCCACATCACGGAAGGCAGTATCCATGGATGATTCGCCTTCCCAAAGCTGGAGTTCGCGCATGCCCGGAGTATCAATTAACAACGCGCCATTTGAAAGTATAAACATTTCCCGGTGTGTTGTCGTATGACGCCCTTTGCTGTCTGCCTCGCGAATATCATTTGTTTCCTGTACTGCTTCATCCAGTAATGTATTTACCAGCGTGGATTTGCCGACACCTGATGACCCAAGCAATACTGCAGTTTGTCCAGCAGGTAAATATTCCAGCAATTCATCAATTCCATCGCGTGTTACGTTACTGATTGGAACTATCGGAACACCAATTGCCGCCTCTTCTGCCTGTGCCACAATCGCTTCTACCTCATCTGCAGAACATTCATCTTTTTTGGTCAAAACAATTATTGGCGTCGCGCCGCTTTCATAGGCAGATAATAAATACCGCTCAATTCGCCGTACATTCATATCGTGATTCAATGAATTCACGATAAACACCGTGTCCATATTGGCAGCAACAATTTGCGCCTCAACCTTCGTACCGGCAGCCTGCCTGATAAACTGGCTTTTCCTTGGCAGCAGTTCCTGAATAACAGCTTTTTGTTCACCTTCCAGTTTCTGAACAAGCACCCAGTCTCCAACAGCCGGAAGTTCAAGTGCGTTCATCACCTGGTTTAAAAATTTCCCGCTCAGATGTGCAATATAATCATGCTCACCATCTGAAACATGGTAGCTGTTTTTTTGCACCGTCATAATCCGTACAATATTTTCTTCTTCAACAGCCTGGATGGAGTGATTCCATCCGACTTTTTCCAAATTAGCCAATTAAAAATTCCTCCCAGATTATCGGAGGAAAAGTCAACCATTATACCGACCGTTCCTCCATTTTGATGTTTGAGTTTTGATTGATGATTGTTCGATTTACAATAGCCATAAAACACCACTCCTTTCAAAATGGATGAACCTGAATAGTTACTAGTATACGTTTTTTCTGAAAAAATGCAATTCATTTTCAACATAAAATCCAATTGATTGATATAAACCAATGGCCCCTGCATTGTCAGCTGCAACACATAAATCAATTTCAGAAATGGAATCAAATGTGAACAGCCACCTTACTGCAGCCGAAAGCAGCCTTTTCCCGTATCCTTTACCACGAATCATGGGATCAACAGCTATAAACTCAATTGATCCTTCAGCATGATCCGGATCAGCTTCCACGTAAACATAACCAGCCAATCTGTCAGCCTCTTTCAGGATAAATACTTTTTGTATTTCATTATGCCTGGCGATAATTTCTTTTCCACTGTAATATGTTTCCGGAAATGCGGCATCGTGCATCGCTATAAATCCATCAAAATCCGTTTCACCTAATTCAGACAGACTTTCATCTTCAAAATCTTTCAGCTGATGTTGTGAAAGCTTCAGTATATATTGATTTGTCTTAAGTTCAAAATCCAGTGTTTGTGCGAATTCGTATACAAACCGGTTTTCAACATTGGGAAATAACACTACTTTTTTAACTGATTCCGGCAGCTTCCTGAAGAGCTTGTCCCACATCATAAGTGCCAAATGCAGATCATTTCCGGGAGCTGCAAAAGGTCCCCACACCTCAGCGACATCATCATAGGTATCTGCCCCAATAAATCCGATCATTTCCCCATTTTCCACTACTGCAGTCATTTTTGTTACATCGTTTTGCAGGCCAGTCAAAATTGCCTCCGCCCCGGTATCACAAAATCCAATATGATACATTTTCGATTGATTTAATTCAGAAATGAAAACGGCCGCCTGCCTCATATTAATATCTTCATTATGAACGTATACATTCATCTGCCCACTCTCCCATGGTTTCCTTGTTATTGCTGAAAGACTGTATTTTTCACTGAAGGTCCATTTTTCCCGGTGAAGGACTGTATTTCGATAAAACCGGACGGGCATCTGCCGCGTCCGGTTTTGCATTACCGATTATTCATTTGGCTTGGTTCAGGACCATTGCGGTGATTGCAATCCAATTCCGCAATTTTGTTCATGTCATCCTCACTTAATTCAAAATCGAAAACATCAAAGTTTTCCTCAATCCGTGATGGTGTAACGGATTTTGGAATAACAATCGAGTTGGATTGCAGATGCCAGCGGAGAACTACCTGTGCGATGGTTTTGCCATACTGATCGGCAATTCCCTTCACAACATCATTGCTTAACACATCGCCCCCGCTCATTAACGGGCTCCAGGATTCCACAAAAATATTGTGCTGCTTGCAGAATTCTTTCATTTCTTTTTGCTGCAGATACGGGTGGCACTCTACCTGATTTACGGCAGGAACAATGTCACATTCATCGAGCAGACGCTGCAAATGTTCAATATTGAAATTACATACTCCAATTGCCTTCACGCGTCCATCGTTATACAACTTTTCCATTGCTTTATAGGTTTCCACGTAGTCATCAAATTCCGGTGTCGGCCAATGGATCAGATACATATCAACATAATCCAGACCCAATCTTTCAAGACTTTTATCAAAAGCTTTCAACGTGTTGTCATAACCTTGATCCGAATTCCAAACCTTTGTTGTAATAAAAAGGTCTTCACGTGGAATATCAGCAGCTGCCAATGCCCTGCCAACACCTTCTTCATTTTCGTATACTTTCGCCGTATCGATTGACCGGTATCCAACTTCAAGTGCTTTTTTTACAGATGGTGTCGCCTTTTCATCCGGAACCTGCCAAACTCCAAATCCAAGCTGCGGCATTTTCAAACCGTTATTCAATGTTACGTAGTTCATACTATCGCATCCTTTCCTTCACATTTAACAAGCATAGCACAAGAAATTTTCAATTTAAAAAAATCAAATCACCCAAACGGGCGGCATGGGAAAAACGCAATGACCATTTTCCCTGTACACAATTATAAACTTCTGCATTCAGATTTCCAGGGCAAATTTTTGTCTGAATTGTTGCTTCCCTTCTTCTGTAATGTGAAGCGACCGTGATTCCGGAACCCGCTCCATCCAGCCGCGCTCCAAAAACTTCTCCAGTAACGCTTTTCCCAGCGGACCTGCAATATGATGTCTGCGTTCTGTCCAGTCCAAACATTTCTTGCCGGATTTCAGCCTGGAAATATCAATATCCAGGTCACGGAAAAAGTTTTCCCCTTTGGTTGTCACATAAAACTCTCTTTCCCCTTTTACAACCACCCCATGTTCAAGCAAAGCATCAGCAAGTTTCACACCTGCCTCCCCTGCCAAGTGGCTATAGCATGTTCGCACATAACTGACTGCCTCTCTTCCGGAATGCTGCTTCAACGGCCTAATTTCAGGTTTCGGCATAGGTCTTATAAAATCCTTCACTTTTTCCTTTATTGCCGTGTTATCTATTCCGTAGTAAGAATGCCGGCCATTGATCTCACCAGCAACGATATTTTCTTCTGACAGGTTATTTACATGTGTTCTTATTTCCTGTGTTGTCATACCTGTCATATATGCCAAATCACTAATTGGATAATATCGGCCATTAAGCAAGATAGTCAAAAGGGCACGACACCCATCATGTTGAATAAACTTTGCTATATTTTCCACAGTAAGAACACTCCTTTCTTACTTACTTCTTCCATCATTTTAACACGTTTTCCTGATGACGCTTTTCCCTGGCAAACGAATAATTCCCCTCATATTTGTTCAGTCTGCCGTCAGAAAGCCAATACGAAATCGGGCAAATTTTGTCCAGAAAATAGCGGTCATGGGAGACAGCAATAACCGTCCCGCCGAATTGTTCCAATGCTTCTTCCAGCACTTCCTTCGACTCGATATCCAAATGGTTGGTCGGCTCATCGAGAATAAGCAAATTATGATTTTGATGAACAAGCTGAGCCAGACGCAGTCGCATTTTTTCGCCGCCGCTTAAACTTTTCACCTTTTGAAAAACAGTCTTGCCATAAAACATAAACCGTGCTAATATCCCTCTCGCAATCCCCTCCGTTACATGGACCTGATCACGAAATTCATCAAGGATGGACCTTTCACTATCGATTTCAATCATATGCTGGGACAGAAAGCCAATTGACAAATTGCTTCCCAGCTTAATTTCACCTTTCGTCACGGCTTCTTCCCCCAGGATCATTTTCAGAATCGTTGACTTTCCGCTGCCATTTTCACCAATTATGGCAATCCGCTCCTGAAACCGGACAAGCATATCAACATTTGCAAATAACTGCCGCTCATCAAATGATTTACAAACTGCCTCCATTGCTACAACCTCTTTCCCGCTCCGCTTATCCATTTGAAAATCCAAATTTATTTTTTCCTGTTCCAAAACCGGTTTCTTCTTCACTTCTATCCGTGCCAATGCCTTTTCCATACTTTTCGCGCGCCGGTGGAGGCCGGCATTTGGCGGATTCGCCTGGTTGGCCCACTCTTTCAGCCGTTTGATCGAGTCTTTCATCTTTTTCATTTTCTTCTGCTGGTCTTCATATTGCTGAAATTCCCTCAGCAGACGCTCTTCCCGTTCTTTCACAAAACCGGAATAATTCGTATGATAGGTTATCAGTTCACCTTGGTCCATCTCCAAAATGGCCGTTACCGTTTCATCAAGAAAATAACGATCATGTGACACGATTATCACAGTTCCCTGATATTGCTTGATAAAATCTGTCAGCCAATCAATAGCCATTAAATCAAGATGATTCGTCGGTTCATCCAGCAGCAAAAGATCAGGTGATTGCAATAGTAATTGCGCTAAACCAACTTTTGTCCTTTCTCCGCCACTGAGCTCGCGCCATTTTTTCCCGGCCAAATGCGTGATGTTCAAACCGCTCATGACCCTTCTGATTTGCGAGTCAATTTCATATCCGCCATTCTGCTGGAATGTTTCCTGCAGTTCCCCGTATTTTTCAATATAACGTGTTAAGCTTTCGGGTTCTGTTTCCTCGGCCATGGCTCGCTCCAGTTTCGTCATCCTCTCTTTCAATTTTTCAATCGAAGCGAATACTTCATAAAGAATCGCTTCCATTTTCTTTTCATGCTCAATCTCGGGTGTCTGTTCCAGCAAACCGACTGTTAGATCCTTTTTCCATGTCAGCTTTCCTGCAACAGGCTTCGTTTTCCGGGCAATTAAATCCAACAGTGTTGTCTTGCCTTCTCCATTCCTGCCGATCAGGCCAATCCGGGCATCTTGTTTTATTTCAGTCGTGATATCCTCAAAAATAGTATTAGCACCAATTGTCTGGGTTACATGTTGAATACTGCATACAATCATTTTTCTCTTCCTCCATTTAGAAGAGACACTTTAACGCACAAAAAAAGACGACAGAGAATCACTCTCCACCGTCTTTGCTGTAAAAAATCCGTTTGCGGGCAGATGTCTCTTACTGGTATTTTTCCGTTAAGTTATCCTCAAAAAGGGCATACGTATCCCTTGAGAAAAAACATCGGAAAAAAGCGCATAACAAAGCCACAGGTATTCTGTGAATTTTGAAATGCCGCTGCCAGTAAAAGTCATCTGTCCCACCTCCTTTTCAATCTATCATTAGTTTATGCGAAAAACCACATGGCGTCAACACAGGAATTTATAAGATACAGATTTGGTTATGTTTTCAAAGTATTATAAAATGCAGTAGAAGCAAGTCGAAAAAAGTGAAACTGCGAGAAACTTGGAAAAACGTGTGAGGTAACAACGGAAGAAACCGGCTTTTTGCAAAAAAATATAACCTTCTTTTACAGGAATTTCCGAACGAATATCGAATAATAGAATAATATATGAAACCGAACTATAAAAGGAGTTTACCCATGTCATTCACCATAATCGAAGCAACAATTGAAGCTATTCAGCAGGAGATGAACACTGGCAAGCTATCAGCAAAAGAGTTAACGATGATGTACTTGGAACAAATTGCAGCCTATAACAACGATATTAACGCTGTGTTGGAAATCAATCCTGAGGCACTCCATATAGCCGAAGCACTCGATACAGAGCGGGCTGAAAAGGGACTACGCGGCCCGCTGCACGGCATTCCTATTTTAATCAAAGACAACATCAATACAAATGATAAAACCCATACAACAGCGGGGTCAGTGGCTCTCCAAAATCATTATGCTGATGAAGATGCCTTTATCGTTAAAAAACTTCGCAAGGCCGGTGCTGTTATTCTTGGCAAGACTAATCTTACGGAATGGGCTAACTTTATGACGGAAGGTATGCCAAATGGTTACAGCTCATTAGGCGGTCAAGTTATGAATCCATATGGACCCGGGAAATTTGATGTCGGTGGTTCAAGTTCAGGATCCGGAGCAGCTGTTGCAGCAAACTTCGCAGCAGGGGCCATTGGCACCGAGACAAGCGGATCCATTCTCAGTCCAGGCAGCCGCAATTCACTTGTCGGCATAAAACCGACTGTCGGATTGCTGAGCCGTTCCGGAATTATTCCTATTTCGAACAGTCAGGATACAGCCGGACCGATGACGCGGACTGTTACAGATGCGGCCATTATACTGGGTGTACTTGCAGACCGGGATGACGAAGACTCGGCTACTTTCATTGCCCAGCATCATAAAAACCCGAATTATTCTGTATCGCTCAATAAAAAGGGATTACATAACAAAAGACTTGGCATTTCACGGGAATACCTGGATGCATTGAATGAAGAAGAATTGGCTGTCATCGAATGTGCTTTATCCGATTTACAAAAAGCAGGTGCAACCATAATCGACCCGGTTAAACTTCCTACCTGCCCTGAAAATGTCAATGTTCTTTTACATGAATTTAAAAATGGCATTAATGCTTATTTTAAAAATATACAAGCCAATATCCCTGTTCATTCGTTAACCGAAGTCATCCAATACAATGAAGCACATCAGGAGAAAGCATTAAAATATGGACAGACAGTTCTCCAAAAATCCAAAGAGAAGAGTGGACGGTTAGTTGAAGCAGAGTACATCAATTCCCGATTAAATGATTTGAAAACATCCCAGGAAGATGGCATTGATGCAACAATCGAGGAAAATCAATTGGATGCGTTACTTTTTGCAAATCATCACGGGGCGGAACTTGCGGCGAAGGCAGGATATCCGTCAATAACGGTTCCAGCGGGGTACACTTCAGAAGGCAAACCAGTCGGTATAACCTTTACGTCCAAAGCATTTTCGGAAGCGCTGTTAATTGAACTCGCATATGCTTTTGAACAAGCCACCAAACATCGGGAGGCCCCACGATTTTAAATCAAAAAATAAGGAAGGCGATTCTCCAAAGCAGAATCAGTCTTCCTCACCCATCATTCCAGATTATTTCGCCGCATTGTTCCTGATGATCAATCTTCACATCAAAATAATGCTTGCTGTAAAAATGTTTCAGCCGGTCAACATGATCAAAATCCCGCTTTACAATGTCACCGGTAATATATTGCACATTATCTTCTCTTGCAACATCTTTTAAATGCTTCATCAAAATGGTCCCATAACCCCGATTTTCCTCACCCTTAATATCAGCGATGTGGAGATTTCCGCCATCTTTGTATTCTGCCTCGATAGCTGAGTTCCATTTGCCGCGGTATGGTCTTTCACAATTATGCAGCATCAGCTGACAGGTTGCTTCTTCTTTCCATGCATAAATGACAACCCAGTCATTTTCTTTCGTCTGATCGATGCTGATAACATCAGCATGTTTTGCGATTTCCTTTATATTTTCCTGCATTCGGAACAATTGAATTTCAAGTGAATCCAGTTCCTGCTTCAGTTCATCTTTACTCCTTGTTTCTTCCTGTTCCAGAAAAATACTGTTCACATTTCGACCCTCCAATCCAAAAACACACACAATTTGGTATTGTACTAAAGTATGTGGTTGGATTTCAAGGGGTTCCATTGAATCGAATTAAATTCCCTGTCTGCTTCCTGAGAGGGAGTGGGCAGTTTTTTTGCGTGCCGCACCGAAATGATAAAGCGGAAGGCATTTTCGCTATAGTTAACAGCTGAAATGATAAAGTTCATGGTCAAAATGCTAAAGTTCACAATCGATATGATAATGTTCACAATTATAATCCCGAATGTATATTTCCTCCGCTAAATTCCCTGCGTGTTCGTTTTTGAATTACACGTTTCCCAGTCTCAGCTATGTTATCTTACGTTTCCATGATACAAAAAGCAGTCTTTCGTGTGATCATTCACCATGCCTGTTGATTGCATAAATGCATAGCATATGGTTGGGCCGACAAATTTGAACCCGCGTTTTTTCAGGTCTTTGCTCATCCATTTCGACTCCTCCGTATAAGCAGGTACATCCTCATGCCGGGACCAGTCATTCAATATCGGCTTGCCGCCAACGAAATGCCAGATATACGCATCGAAACTTCCGTATTCCTCCTGCACTTTCAGGAATTGCTGTGCGTTATTTATAAAAGCATTCACCTTCAGTTTATTTCGAATGATGCCTTTATCCTGCAACAGTTCTTCTCTTTTCCGATCATCGTATTGGCTCACTTTAACCGGGTCAAAATTATCGAACGCTTTCCGGTAGTTGTCCCGGCGTTTCAAAATAGTGATCCAACTAAGTCCTGCTTGAGCGCCTTCCAACAGAAGCATTTCAAACAATTCCCGATCATCACGCGTCGGCTTGCCCCATTCATGATCATGATAATCTATATAAATTTGTTCGCCGTTTACCCATGCACAGCGTTCGTTGTCCATATGTTACGCTTCCTTTTTTTCCACTTTATTATCTTCATAGGAAATCCAGTCGCTATAGCTGCCGGGATACAATTTCACATTTTTAAATCCAGCCGCTTTCAACGCAAGTACATTTGGAGTTGCGGAAACGCCTGATCCGCAAGAAACAATGATTTCCTTATCTTTTGACAGGTCTTTAAAATTCACGGCCAATTCTTCTTTATTTTTCCACTTCCCGGATTCATCCAAAACGTTTTTCCAGAAGTAATTTTTAGCACCGGGGATATGACCTGCCTTTGCATAAAGCGGCTCTGTTTCGCCAAGGTAGCGGGCTTTGCTGCGGGAGTCAATTAATATCGCAGACTGATTATCCAGCTTTTCCTTCACCTGCTCGATATCCACTGCTTCTTCTTCCTGAATCCTTGGCGTA
Organism: Virgibacillus siamensis; assembly: GCF_900162695.1. Classification (NCBI taxonomy): domain Bacteria; kingdom Bacillati; phylum Bacillota; class Bacilli; order Caryophanales; family Bacillaceae; genus Virgibacillus; species Virgibacillus siamensis. Next base: position 156,413 of record NZ_FUIH01000006.1, on the reverse strand, counting down.
AATGTCTTCGGTTCCAGTTTTGGAATATCCGTAGAGATGTCGTACCCTTTTCCAATCCATTCATCAAATCCGCCGTCGAGTAAATAAACGTTGTCATGCCCAACATAGTGCAGGAGCCACCACAAACGGCCGGCAAACATATCATTTCCCTTACCGTATACCACCACAGTCGTGTTATTGCCAATTCCAATATGACCAAGTTTTGCCGTGAATGTTTCCATATCCGGCAATGGATGATTGCCGCCATGTTTTTGTGCTTTGCCGGATAAATCTTTGTCCAAATCAAGGTATACCGCATTGGGGATATGACTATTCAAATACGCCTTTCTGCCTGCCTCATCATCGGTCAATTCAAAGCGGACATCAACGATAACAATATCCCCCAAACCCTCTTTCATTGTATCCGCAAGCCAATCAACACTTACAATCTCTTCCATAACCGTTTACCTCCTTCAATATTTTCATAGATAATCTTGCGCAGTTTCCACTATAAAATTTCCATTCTCTTTCAGAAATTGAGTCAAAAGATGAACATGCCCCGCTCCGTAAATTACCAAAATGCGTTCATTTTTCCAGGCAAGTTCGGTAAGATTCTTATAGATAATCATGTTCCGGTAGTACCAATATTGTGCGGTCCACCTGGCACCAATTGGATTCCTGTCATCACCAATTGCGGCAACCTTCATGTATAACTCCCTGTTTTCCTTAATCCAGTCAGGTTGATTTAACATCAAAAGGTATTCCCTGATCGTATGTTTGCTGAAATAGTCTTCCATTTCATGCGTCCACCGTTCGGCAGTACTAATCACCGTTTCAAATGCAGTCGGATCATGTTTCCGGGCCCATTCTATATAATCCGTGTCCGGAACATCCTGATTCCAGTCTACAGCATATATTTCATTATGTCCCATAACACCCGCTGTCCGGAAACCAATCTGATGTCTTTCATTTGCAGTCAACGTGAATGCCCCCGATAAATAAGCATGATAGTCCTTATTCCACTCACCTTGATTGTCCATTAACACTTCCAATGCAATTTTTGTTGGGTGAAATGTCTTTAAACGGTCAACTACATCTTCCAGTTCGTTTTGTCTTTTTCCTGCTAAAATCCCAGTCGTTTTGGGCACACTCAAATCACCATTATCCGGATTATTAAAATGATCGGAACCCAAAATCAGAAATACCGGCTTCACCTATTAATCCCCTCCCATCCTCCAAACTCTTCCCATTTTTAAGTATTCCATAAAAATAGTCACTTTCCCTCTTTATAATCAATTTTTTCAGTAAATCATGAAATTTTCAAACAAGAATTATTATTTACAATTACATAGACGCTAAAATTCCACAAGTGTTATGATATGAAAAGACAGCGTAATGACAGGGAGAGAAAAAGATGTTAAAAAAAGTTCTGCCGATAACAGCAGTACTGATTGCAGTCATAGGTTTAATGGTTGCCTGTGATAACGGACAATCGACTGATAATCAAGCTGCCAATCAATCACCAAACGATGAAAAAAATACAAATCATTCGGAGGAACAAGAGGCAGCTCTGCCACAGCCTGTTCTGGAAAAAACCGATCAGGGCGAAGATGTTAAGGCACTGCAGAAAGTATTGAATAAACTAGGCTATCAGATCCCGGTCAACAGCAATTTTGACGAAATGACTACATGGGCGATTACAGATTTTCAAATGCAACAAAAGGACATGCCAATCACAGGAATTTACAACAAGACTACAAAGCAGAAATTACAAAAAACACTGGACACGAACGGAAAAGTGAATCCTGGGGCAGCACTGGAGCAACCTGATGATAATCAAAAGATTGCCAGCAACCCACATGAGATTCTTGTACTTGTAAACAAGGAGCACTCACTTCCAAATGGCTTCAAACCCAAAAACTTAGTTGTACCTGATGTCCAGTTTCCATTTGACGAGTTCCGTGAGAAAAAACAGATGCGAAAAGTTGCGGCAACTGCGCTGGGAAAACTGTTTAACGCCGCTGACAATGCCGGACTGGAACTGTATGCACAATCCGGTTACAGATCCTATGAGCGCCAGGATGCTATCTTCGCCTCGAACGTGGAGGCATATGGCGAAAAAGCAGCCAATAATGTCAGTGCCCGTCCAGGCGAAAGCGAACATCAGACCGGACTTACCATGGACGTAACAACTCCTGATGTCGGATTCAATTTAAACACAGATTTCGGAACAACCGATGAGGGAAAATGGCTGAAAGAACATGCGGCTGAATACGGCTTTATCATCCGCTATCCGAAGGGCAAGGAAAATATAACCCAGTATCAGTATGAACCATGGCACCTTCGTTATGTAGGGGAAAAAGCAGCGACTGAGATCATGAATAAAGGCATTACATTAGAGGAGTTTTTAGGAAAGAAATAACGGAGAGAGCGCGCATGAAAATGTGCGCTTTTTTAAATGAGCAGTTAACCAATTTCATGGATTTGTTTTTCACCACTGTTTATACGGGTATCAAGCGCACGAATTCGTTCCAGCGCTATATCTTCATCGATCCTTTTATAATGGTGGTTTCCGCCAATTTCCTCGTCAGCTTCATCAGCAAGGGCTACCACCTGTTGCAGCGGCTTTAATTTTAATTCGCCTTTTGGCAAATAGGAATCGGTATGCAGCAGAATGGCAACCGCAATTTCCTTCGCTGCCTCAGGATTTTCACCAATTCGAATTAACAGCTTGTGAGCACGGCTCGCCCCTTTAATGGCATGTATATCATTCTCCTTATATTTTTTATAATCCCATTCACCGTTACGATACCATGTGTAATGTCCGACATCATGCAATAATGCTGCCTTCGTTGCAAGGTCAGAATCCACCTTATACCGTCTGGAAAACATATAGGCATATTCTGTTACTGCAATTGCATGTGCAATTCCCGATCGCCCCAAATGTTTTTGCGTAATCGGATGGGTGAAAATTTCTTCCAATGTCACGTTTCGCATCGAAAATCCTCCTCCCAATCTATTTCCAATCCATAATACCCGAATCAGCAATTATTAAACACAATGAATTTATTATGATTGAATTTGAATATTTATGGTTGTTTATGATTGATTTTTGGAAACGTTTCCTTTACACTTAACGTATAAAAGAAAAATAAGTGGTGATTAAATGCTTACAACAGAACGGCATCAGGCTATTTTAAACTTATTGCAGGACAAACAAACAATTACACTACAGGATATTATCGATAGAACGAACGCTTCCGAATCAACCATCAGAAGAGACCTGTCATCTCTGGAGAATGACGGTGAGCTGACCCGGATTCATGGCGGCGCAACATTAACAGAGCGAAAACTGAAAGAATACAGCATTACTGAAAAATCAGCCAAAAACATTCACGAAAAAAAAGCAATTGCTGAATATGTGGCTTCATTTGTGAATGATCGTGACTGTATTTTTCTTGATGCAGGTACAACAACGATGCAGCTGATACCGTTTCTGCGGGAGAAAGACGTTGTTATTGTTACGAACGGCCTGACACATTTAGAGGCGTTAATGGAAAATGGCATCCAGGCATATTTAACTGGTGGAATGATTAAGTCCAAAACAGGTGCATTAATTGGTCCACAAGCCATTCAATCATTGGAAAATTACCGTTTTGATAAATGTTTTCTAGGTGTAAATGGGTATCATACGTTATATGGCTATACAACGCCTGATCCGGAGGAAGCACACATTAAATACACGGCTTCCACACTGGCAAAAGAAACTTACGTGCTGGCAGATCATTCAAAATATAACCAGGTAAGTTTTGCAAAGATCTGTAACCTGGCAGATGCGGCACTTGTTACCAGCAATCTGCACAGGGAAGAAATACAGCTTTTATCTGAACGAACAGATGTTACGGAGGTATCCACTTGATTTACACATGTACCATCACACCGTCTATCGATTACACCACATATCTTCCGGATTTTGAAACCGGCACCTTAAATCGTACCAGCGAAGTTTATTTTTATCCGGGCGGGAAAGGAATCAATGTTTCCAGAGTGCTGCAACGGCTGAATGTCCAAAGCACAGCACTTGGATTCACCGGAGGATTTACCGGTAACTTTATTACGGACTTTCTGCAACGGGAAGGAATTAAAACAGATTTTATTGATACAAACGAAATTACACGGATTAATGTCAAAATTAAATCCGGTGAGGAAACTGAATTAAATGGACCGGGGCCAAATATTGCACCGAAACAGCAAGCAGTATTACTTGAAAAAATCAATGCCTTGCGTGAAGGCGATTGGTTTGTACTCGCGGGAAGTCTGCCGGATTCCATTCCAAATTCTTTTTACTATCAAATTGCGGAGAACTGTTCCAAACAGGGTATTCGATTCGTCCTGGATACGTCAGGCCCAGCACTTACTGATTTAATCCCCACCAAGCCATTTCTTATCAAACCGAATCAGGCTGAACTTGGCCAAATATTTGATACCGAGATTACTGGCAAAAAAGAAGCATTGCATTATGCAAGCCGTCTTGCTGATTATGGCATTCAGCACGTTATTGTCTCTATGGGCAAGGATGGTGCCCTGCTTGTTTCAGGAAATAAAAAATGGGATGCTGCACCGCCAAAAGGAAAGGCAGTGAACACAGTCGGAGCAGGGGATTCACTTGTTTCAGGATTTCTTGCATCGTATTTACGTAATCAAAATCCCGAAGAAGCTTTCCGTTACGGGGTAGCTTCCGGAAGCGCAACAGCCTTTCAGACGGATTTATGCAACAAGAAAGATGTAGAGGCACTTGTTTCGGAAGTTCGCCTAAATCAACTCTAAAAAAGGATGTGACATGAAATGAAAATTACGGAACTCCTAAGTAAGGAAACGATCATTCTCGATCTGCATGCCGATTCCAAACAAGAAGTGCTTGACGCGTTAGCGGATCAGCTTGATCAAGCCGGAAAACTGGAGGACAAGCAGGCTTTTAAAGAAGGTATCATGGCACGCGAAGAACAAAGCACAACCGGGATTGGCGAAGGGATCGCCATACCACATGCCAAATCAGCAGCGGTGCAAACACCGGCTATTGCGTTCGGACGGTCCAAATCCGGAATCGACTTTGAATCGCTGGATGGGCAGCCCGCCCATTTATTTTTCATGATTGCGGCGAGTGAAGGTGCAAACAATGACCATTTGGAGGCACTCTCCCGCTTATCAACATTTCTAATGGATGAAGCGTTCCGTCAAAAAATGCTTGATGCCACAACAAAAGAAGAAATTTTGCAAGCGGTCAACGATAAAGAAAATGAAGTAGATGGAACCGAAGAAGCGGAATCAACGGAGACCGGACAAAGAATCCTCGCGGTAACTGCTTGTCCAACCGGTATCGCGCACACGTACATGGCTGCAGAGAAGCTATCGGAAACCGCCAAAGACATGGGAATTTCCATAAAAGTCGAAACAAATGGCTCAGGCGGGGTTAAAAACCGATTAACGGAAAAGGATATTGAAGAGGCAGACAGCATTATTGTTGCGGCAGATACAAAGGTTGAGATGGCTCGTTTCCATGGAAAACCTGTGATTGAAACCGGGGTCGGAAAGGCAATCCATGAGGCGGAGAATTTACTGAAACGGGCAGCTAATGAAGACGTTCCAGTCTATGCACATGAAGAATCTGACGGCGGAAAGCCATCTGAAAAAGAAGGACGAAGCGGATTTTACAAGCATTTGATGAATGGTGTTTCCAACATGCTGCCATTTGTTGTTGGCGGCGGTATTCTAATCGCCCTTTCATTTTTATGGGGCATCAAATCAGCTGATCCAAGCAGTTCACAATACAATGAGTTCGCCGCCATGCTTAATACAATCGGCGGCGGAAAAGCATTCTTCCTGATGGTCCCGGTACTTGCCGGTTTTATTGCTTCCAGCATCGCTGACAGACCGGGCTTTGCACCAGGGATGGTCGGCGGTCTTATCGCCATCACAGTATCCGGGGCAGAAGGGGCAACTGGCGGATCAGGATTCCTTGGCGGACTTATTGCAGGTTTTCTGGCAGGTTATCTGACCGTACTGATCAAAAAGATTTTCGCGGGTCTTCCGGAAGCTCTAGAAGGGTTAAAACCAGTATTATTTTATCCTTTGTTCAGCATTGCCATTACAGGGCTGATTATGATGGTAATCAATCCGCCTCTGACTGCAATCTATACAGGCATTTCATCATTCCTGGAAAGCATGGGTGGTACAAATCAGATTATCGTCGGTATTATTTTGGGAGCCATGATGGCTTTTGATATGGGCGGACCGGTTAATAAAGCTGCATATACGTTCGGCATTGCCATGCTGGATGCAAATAACTTTACGTTTATCGCAGCGATAATGGCAGGCGGAATGGTGCCGCCACTCGGCATGGCACTATCTACAACACTCTTTAAGAATCGTTATACGAAAGAAGAACGCGAAGCAGGCAAAACTGCTTATCCACTTGGTATCTGTTTCATTACGGAAGGTGTTATTCCATTAGCAGCAGCAGATCCTGCAAGGGTAATTCCATCAACAATGGTTGGTGCTGCAGTTGCAGGCGGCCTGTCGATGCTGTTTGATGTAGGACTGCGGGCACCACATGGAGGTATTTTTGTAATCGGACTCGTTGATGGCGGTATTAGCAAAATACTGCTGTATATCGCAGCGATTATAATCGGATCCGTTATTACAGCCATCATAGCAGGCCTCTTAAAACGCAATGTTAATCGGACTGCGTAACTGAAATTGAAAAAATGCTGTTGGCTGGGGGACATATCAGAAGGTGTAAATCCAAAAGACGAACTATAGGGAATTTAGCGGAGGAAATATACATTCGGGATAATAATTGTGAACATTATCATATCGATTGTGAACTTTAGCATTTCGGCTGTCAACTATAGCGAAAATGCCTTCCGCTTTATCATTTCGGTGCGTCCCGCGGTAACGAAGACACTGCAAAAGCTTTTTTGAGCAGATGTCGCACTTATGCTCGAAAGTGAAAGCGAAGTATATTTCCGGAGTGGTTATTCGCTCCAGGTCCCAATAGGTTGTTCGGATTTTACGTTGGATAAAACACTTTTGTCCCAGCCTCTTACATTTGAAAGCGGTAAAATGTTTTCCGGGACGCTTCATGAACCATGAATATTATAGTTTTGTCTTACCGCATTTATAAACTTCCATTATATTTTTGACTGCATCTTCAACCAATCGATCGGCATTTTCGCTTAATTGCTGAAGGGAGGCAGGGGATTTGGCAATGCTAAAAAATGCGGAAACACCATAATCTTTTAATTGTTCATATCCTTCACTTAAACTGCCGGATACACAGATCACAGGAACACCATGCTTTTCAGCTTTCCTTCCTACTCCCATGGGGGCTTTCCCAAATATGGTCTGTGCGTCTGTCTTTCCTTCCCCCACCAAAACGATATCAGCATCTTGCAATTCTTCTTCAAACTGAATGGCATCCAGGATCAAATCAATCCCGGGTTCCAAAGATGCATTAAGAAAGGCCAGAAGCCCGCCTCCTAAACCACCGGCCGCTCCTGCTCCCGGGACATTCATTATATTTTTATTTAAATATTGCTGAACCTTATGACCCAAATTCTCCAGACTTTTATCCAATTTCGCTACCATTTCCGGTGTAGCACCCTTTTGGGGACCAAAGATTGCAGAAGCGCCATCAGGTCCGCACAACGTATTTGTTACATCACAAGCTGCAACTATCTTCGTTGAAAATATTCTGAAGTCCAGTTTTTCGGTATTTATTGTTTCAAGTTCCTTTAACGCCTGTCCTCCAGGGGGAAGTTTTTGACCGGACTCATCAAGAAACTCCACTCCCAAAGCAGCAGCCATTCCGGCACCAGCATCATTTGTGGCACTGCCGCCAATGCCTAATATAATTGTTTCACACCCGTAATCAAGTGCCCTCGATATAAGTTCTCCCGTACCATATGTAGTGGCACACATAGGATCTAAATCATCTTCGGATATTAAGGTGAGTCCTGATGCTTCCGCCATTTCAATAACAGCAGTATTGGTATCTCCTAATACCCCCCACTTTGCCGTAACTTTTTCGCCCAATGGACCTGTTACGACCTCATTGAAAATGGTCCCTTTTGTAATATTCACGAGTGAATCAACTGTACCTTCACCTCCGTCAGCTAAAGGAAAGGCTTTTATTTCGCAATTTGGAAATACATGTTTTATGCCTCTTTCCATACTTTCTGACACTTCCACAGCGGATAAACTGCCCTTATAGGAATCTGGAGCCAGTATACATTTCATATTCATCGTCCTTCCCTTGATCAACTATAAAAATCCTTCACCCATTTCGGAACAACCAACAAAATAACAATGCGATTTCCAACACTCAAAAAGGCTTCAAGATCATCAAAGCAATCACAATCAAAAACAAGCTATTTTCAATCCGTTCAAAGATGAATAGTTTTTTGGAAAGGATGAAATATTCCGGTGGTATCACATCCCCATTCGAGTTTTCCAGTAATGTTTTTATTGGTTTGGATCTAGGTGACAAGACAGTCGGGCCAAACCCAAGCGCAATCAAATAAAGAATAAGACTTGTTACATACCACCCTTGCTGGAACAGATGATTATGCAAAAATCCCATCCATAAACCGGTGACCAAAAGCAATGTTCCACCCGTCATCACAAAAATATGCAGTCTGTTCCGAATGATATAGGCATGTTTCAATTCCGTTAAATTAGTTGCTTTTGTTACGATATAAATCATTACAAAGCCCGGACCAAGTCCCAATATGGCTGAAAAAACATGTATAAAAACAAGCAAATCATAAAAAGTCACGATCGTTACCCCCAGCGAGCTACTTCCAATCCTATCATACATCATTTCTCACTGTACGGGGTGTGACAAAATTCATTATTGGTGTCAGCCGGCATATCGTTTCAATATAGCATCAACTGCCCCGCCGTACATTTCACCGAAAATGTTCAGGTGAACGAGCAGATAATAGAGCTGATACAGCGGCTTTATATCCTCATAATCCCGCATGACTGGAAATCTTTTTTTGTAAGCCTGATAGAAATCCGCTGAATAACCGCCGAACAATTCGGTAAATGCCAGTTCAAAATGACGATCGCCAAAAAGAAATGACGGATCAATAACATATGGCTCGCCATCCTTGCCTGTCAGCCAGTTTCCTCCCCATAAGTCGCCATGCAGATAAGAAGGTGCAACGTCATCCGGAACCCAGTTATGGAGATTGTCAATTAATTTCTCCATTCGTATGCGCCGGTTGCCTGTCATCCTATTCCGATCAATCCCCAGTTTCAATTGGGCAGACAGCCGTCGGTCACGGTAATACTGAAGCCAGTTATCGAACAATCCATTTGGCTGTGGCAGCAGCCCGATAAATGTATCGTCCGGAAAGCCATGCTGCTTGCCGGTTGCCTGATGCATCTGTGCAATCCGGTCGCCCAGCAATGCTTCAGTTTGAGGTTTTTTCGTACCTTCCACCCACTCGAGCACCAAATAGGCGCTTCCTTTTACGTCGGAATATGCCAATACATCCGGGACAGATATAGAGTTCGTCCCGTTAATCAGTTCAAGCCCTTTCGCTTCCAATTCAAAAAATCGATCAGGAGCATCGGGATGGAATTTTATAAAATATTTTTGCTGTTCTGTCTCGACAAAATAACTTTCATTGATGGATCCGCCATGCGACTGTTTTATATTGAATGGTTTTGTATAATCTCCAGCCTCATGCAGTGCGGTTTGAATTAAAGTATGCATCATAACCCTCCAAAAGCGGTTCTTTATGTTCCATTATCATGATGTTATTACAATTCATCAAGCGTTTGATTAATTGTCCGGATTTCCTGCAGGATCTGCTCCTGCTCCTCATCCGTTGATGCCTCTTTTCCCATCAATTGTGTCAGACGAAGCTTAAGTTCCCTCACTTTTTCCGGAACCCTATCCGGATTTTTCAAGTGTATGTCATATTCATCAAACGTACCTTCATAATCCACTAAATGCGTCTCCCCGAGATCCAGAATCCTATTGGCAATTTTCCGGATTAAATATCTGTCATGTGATACCACAATCAATGCTCCGGGATATGCCATCAGAACATCCTCTACAATCTCCCTTGTATCCACATCCAAAAAATTCGTTGGTTCATCAAGTACAAGCAGGTTTGCATCACTGAAATATAAGCGGATAAAAGCAACGCGGCATTTCTCCCCCATGCTAAGTGCGGAAATTTTTTTAAAAACCGTCTCTCTGGAAAACAGAAAACAGCCAAGAATGGTCCGTGCTTCTGATTGTGTCATCCCGGGCAATTCCAGCATGCTGTCCAATATACTCGTGTCATTATCCAAATTATCAAGTTCCTGAGCAAAGTAACCGATTTTGGTCTGCGGATTTTGCTTAATGATTCCGTGACCAGGTGGAATTTGACCTGTCATCAACTTAAGCAGTGTTGACTTTCCCGATCCATTTGGACCAATAACACCAACACGATCGCCGCGATAGACGGACATATTTAACCCGGAAAATAATGACGTTTCCTTGACATAGGAAAAAGACATATCTTCCACATGCAAAAACCGTTTTGCCGAAAAATTGCCGTTATCCAACCGGAAATTCACCTTCTTATCTGATTCCGGTTTTTCCACTTTTTTCTGATCCAGCCTTTCCAATTCCTTTTCCTTCGCTTTAAACCGGGAAACATTTTTCTTCGCCTTAGCCCGGGCAAAATCATCCTGCCCTGCCGCCTTATGTGCCTGATGGAACCACTTCTGATAATTTTGGATGGTCTGCATAAGTTCTTTACGCTGTTGCTCCTGTTTTCGGTATTGCGCTTCCTGTGTCTTCCACTCCACTTCCTTTTGTTCGCGATATGCGGTATACCCGCCTTCATACCGTTTGCACCCATCGGCATTCAACTCATATATCGCATCTGCCGTCCGATCCAGAAACAGCCGGTCATGCGACACATAAAGGACAGCACCGGAATACCCGGCGATCCAGCCCTCCAGCCATTCAATCGTTTCTTGATCCAGATGGTTGGTTGGCTCATCCATCACAATGCAATCCGGCCGTTCCAGTATAAGACGGGCAAGTTGGACCCGGGTTTTTTGACCGCCGCTGAGCTGCTGATACATACTGTTCCATACAGCCTGGTCCAAATTCACTTGATGAAGAGCTGCCTCTGCTTCCGGCTGCAGCTGATAACCATCCAAATCCAAAAATTGATTATAAACCTCACTATACGTATCCATGTCAAACTCAGGCTGCTCTTGTATTCTTTCCAGTTCTTTTTTCAATTGATACCGTTCACGAGAAACACTTTGCACAAACTCCATGGCAGTAATATGCGGTGAAACTAGTGGTTCCTGTTCCAACAGCCCCCACTGATTGGCTGGAACAAACCGTTTTACTGACCCGGCATCAAACTCTATTTTATCCAGGAGTCCGTTGAGCAGTGTTGTTTTTCCGACACCATTCCGACCGAACAATGCCGCATGCTCCCCTTCTTTCAATTCGAGATCAACATTTTTAAAAAGTGGTACACCGTTCCAATCTTTTGTAAGATTATTTGCCTTAAAAATAAACATATCCATACCCCCATGAAATCGGTCTCTGCCTGAGAACAATCAACATGGACATATGGATATACCAATCCGTAACATATAAAAAGACTATCCGGTATAAGCACACACGTATCCCATCGTTTCATGCAGGCAGAAACGTCGTTTGAGTTCCATTCAAACTTCTTGGAAATACGCGGTTTACTTCATTGTCGGATATGTCCTCCTTTTTCATTTCATTTCTTTTATCATAGCGACTTGACGGATCGCTGTCAAATCAGGATTTGTCTTTCCACAACTTCATCGGATTCTCCTGCCCCTCTTCCAAAGGCATATGAATCATGTTTAAGTGGCGTTCCTCTTTTGGTTTCGTCAGGTCTTCATAAATTTCTTTTGATTTTCCAAGGCCGGCGTCACTCGCGTCATCAACCGTTGCACAATAATATACATTATCAATTCCCGCAAATTCCATTGCAGTCAGACACATCGGGCAAGGCTCACCACTTGCATACATCGTATAGCCTTCCATTGCAGGTACTTCCAATTTTTCCTGTGCACGTCTGATTGCAAGCATTTCGGCATGCCCGCTGACATCAAAATGCCTGTGCAGTTCATTCACACCTTCTGTTACGATCTGATTGTCCTTCACCAAAACTGCACCAAAAGGCTGCCCGCCATCCCGAACATTTTCAGCCGCCAGTTCAACGGCCCGCTGCATAAACTTATCCAACTTGTGTCCTCCTTTTTATCTGCATTTTACACGGACAAATGCAAAATGTCTAAACCAATCAGCATTTCATAACGAGGATGGACACGTCTGTTAACGCCTTAAGGGCATGGCGCTCATTAGGTTCCATGTACAATACCTTCTCAGTATTGATCACCTGCTCCTCACCATTTACCGTAAAAGACACTTCACCGCTCTTAACAAAAATGAATACATATTTTGGTGAATCATGCTCTTTTATTTCCTCGCCGGCTTTTAGTTTGAGATGCATGATTTCGCGACCCTCCTCCCTGAAGATTTTGGATGTTTGCTTTGATTTTTCAACTGAATGATCTAATGGGATTAACTGCATTTTTTCACTGCCTTTCGCTAATAATTTGATACGTAAATTCAGTATAGCAAAAGTTCACAAACACCTGCCGTGACAATCATCACAGTATAGGGATGAAAATGGTTCTTCTAATTTTCACAATCACTCATATTGATTTATTATACGTAATTGGCTACAATTTAATTGATAATAGTTTTCAATTATCATGGCAAGGGGAGATAAAATGGAAAATACAAAGCAATCCACAGCTTTGGCGACGGTCATCCGTGAACGCCGTGCAGTCAAAAAAGGCTATAACAATAAACCGGTTACCGAAGAAACAGTATTGGAACTGTTGGAAGATGCAAGCTGGGCACCTACCCACGGAATGCGGCAGCCGTGGAGATTTATTTTTGTCGGACCGGATGAAAAGGAAGCATTCGCCGAAAAAGTCGCTGCCACATATCCGGAAGAACGGCAGGAAAACCGCCGTCAATACCTGAATGAACCAACCGCATTCCTAGTTGTTGTCATGGACGTACCGGATAATCAGAAACAGTGGGATGAAAACTTCGGCGCGACAGCCTGCATGATTCAGAACTTCTGGCTGCTCGCCTGGGAGCAGAAACTCGGCGTTGTCTGGAAAACAAATCCGCATATTTATGATCCGGCAGTGAAAGAGATTTTAAATGTCGGGGAACATGAAAAAATCGCCGGCTTCCTCCATCTCGGTTATTTCGATGAAGCACCAGTCAAAAAAGACAGAATACCAGTTTCAGACAAATTCACAACATTTAAAGCGTAGACTTGAAGAGCGTCAGATTTGCCTGGCGCTCTTTTTAGAATCGGAAAAAGCTGTTTTTTCGACACCCGGCCTAATAGGATATACGCAATCAAGAAGGATCAGGCCTCGAAGATCAATTCCTCACCATTGAAGGTTGATTTCTCGCTCTTGAGGGTTGATTCCTTGCTCCTGATGGTCGTTTCCTCGCTCTCAAAGGTTGATTCCCAGCCCTTGATGGTCGATTCCTCGCTCTCAAAGGTTGATTCCCAGCCCTTGATGGTCGATTCCTCGTTCTCAAAGGTTGATTCCCAGCCCTTGATGGTCGATTCCTCGCTCTCAAAGGTTGATTCCCAGCCCTTGATGGTCGATTCCTCGCTCTCAAAGGTTGATTCCCAGCCTTCGAAGGTTGATTCCTCGCTCCTGGGGTTGAATCCCAGGCATCGATGGTTGATATACCACCTTAACAGTCTCATCACAACTCCGACTTTTCTTATTAAAAAAAGACCACAAAACGAACATAACGTTTTGCAGTCTTTCAATCTATCATGATTCATCTTCCCAGACAGCACTTTTCAGATTACTATATTTTTGGTGGCGGTCGATGGCCAGTTCAATCAAGCGATTAATCAATTCCGGATACGGGATACCGCTCACTTCCCACAGTTTTGGATACATGCTGATTTTTGTGAAGCCCGGGAGTGTATTCACTTCGTTCACATACACTTCCCCATTCTCTTTTAAAAAGAAATCGACACGTGCGAGCCCTTCACATTCCAGTGCCTGAAATGCTTCAATCGCAGCCTCCTGAATTTTTGCAACGATTTCTTCCGGAAGATCTGCTGGTATTTCCAGCTCCGCGCCGGTTTCATCAATATACTTCGATTCGTAGGAATAAAATTCAGTCTGTGGTAAAATTTCTCCCGGCACAGATGCGGCGGGGTCCTCATTTCCGAGCACCGAGCATTCCACTTCACGTCCTATAAGTGTTTCTTCGATGATGATTTTACGGTCATATTGGAACGCTTCATCCACTGCTTTTTCAAAATCGGCCTCATCTGATACTTTGCTTACCCCAACGGACGAACCTTGGTTTGCCGGTTTCACAAACATTGGGACTCCAAGTTCATCTTTCAACCTGGCAAATTCAATTTTGTTCCGGTTAAAACTTGTAAATGCTTTTCCTTTTGCTACATTGATGCCTGCACCTTTCAACAGACGTTTGGCAATATCCTTATCCATGCACACGGCAGACCCGGTAACACTCGAACCGACAAACGGCAAATTCGCCAGGCGCATCATTCCCTGCAGGCTGCCATCTTCCCCAAGGGTGCCGTGGACAATCGGGAACACCACATCCAACTGGTCAAGTAACCCGGCATTTGCTGAATGAATCAGTTGATTATGATCCTGTCCCGGAACAATTGCCACCGTGTCATTTGATTTGTTCAGACTGATCAGCTTCGGGTTCTCCGCATTAATCAGGTAGGATGATTCGTCGTTAATATGCCATTGACCCTGTTTATCAATTCCAAGCAGCACAACATCATATTTATCTTTATCAATTGCATCCACAATATTTTTCGCTGATTGCAGTGAAACTTCGTGCTCAGCGGATTTCCCGCCGAAAATAATACCGACCTTTTTCTTTTCCATCGTCAGAACTCCTTCATGTAAATCATATATATCTAATTTAGCACAAGTAGGGTTGTTTGAAACAGTGAAAAATGGACCGTCTGAAAATTTTTCTTAAAAATGTGTTGACATTCGGAGCAAATTCCCCTATGATTATTCCCAATAACTTTTATACGAACGGCAACGACGAAGATTAGTAATCTGTCGGGACACTTCAGAGAGTTGGCGGTTGCTGCAAGCCAATGGTCGCGGACAGATGAATGGACTTCCGAGCCCCAAACCGAACTTGTTTTTTACAGTAGGCTTTGGCGGACCATCCCATCGTTATTGGGATAAATATGAAGCAGTGCTTCATATTGCCAAAGTGAGCTGATTTTCAGCTAATAAAGGTGGCACCACGGGTCCCCCGTCCTTTCGATGGATGGGGGCCTTTTTGTATTCCAAAAAAAATTCATAGATTAAATCGTTGAGTAAGAGAAGTAAGCTGTTTTGCAGCGTTTCAGAGAGCCGGTGGCGGTGAAATACCGGTACGTGAATAACAGCCGAATGGACTTGCGAGAGGTTTCCTGAACACCAGTAGGGAAACACGGTGCTCCGCCGTTACACGGATAGGATATCTGAGAACCGGGATGACCCTCCCCGGTTCGCACGTATCTGAAAAGAGATGAAGAATGTTGTTCTTCAAAATGAGGTGGCACCACGGTCACAACCGTCCTCTGCAAATGCATATACCATGCATTTGCAGAGGATTTTTTATTTGGAAAAGCGGAAGCGCCCGTTTAGCAACGTACAAACTGCGCCCTGCCATGCAGGGTGGGTCGGCGTTGCCGCGCAAAGCGGCGGTTTTAGCCGATCTTCCTTCAACAATGAGATAAAGGAAACACGGTGAGCTGGAAGCGAACCGATGTTGACTTATCGTAGTGAGAAGTGTGAAGTTTGCTAGTTGCTGGGCGCTGGAGCTGGACGTGGCTTATTCTGTCCAAGAAGAAAATAAAGCCCCAATTTTAGATTTTCATTGGTTATTTAAAACTAAGGAGTGATGCAAATGCATACCAAAACAATACCTTGCAAATTTACCGAGCATAATGCGGATATGCTGACACCGATTGGAATATTCAACAATCTGACAGGTAAGAAAAAGTTTCTGCTGGAAAGTTCTTTTCAGCATGAAGAAAATGGTAAATTCTCCTTTATTGGAGTCAATCCATATCAGGAGTTCACGAGTAATCAGGATAAGACGACGGTTACTAATCATGACAAAAAGAACACTGTCAGCTATAACGAACCGATTGTATCTGTTTTACAGAAAATTTTCCCGAAATCAGATCTACAGCTCCCGTTTCCATTTTTCGGCGGGGCAATTGGCTATTTGGGATATGACACCGTCCGTCCATTCGAAAATATCGGAGACGAACTGCCGGATGAGGTGAACATGGCAGATGCGCATTTCATGTTATACAAGGATGTTATCGTATTTGACCATCGAAAGGATAAAGTTTACCTGGTTGCGACAAACCTTGATGATCAGCCGGAAGAGGAGCTGGATAATCGATTGGAACAACTGGAAGGTGCATTGGTCCCATCAGCCACTGTTAATCCGGCAGATGATGTGGAAATTGATTTCCAGCCGGCAATTGACAAACAGGAATTTATGCGGCAAGTGGAAATCGCCAAAGATTACATTAACCGTGGAGAGGTTCTACAGGTTGTGTTGTCGCAACGCATGAAGGCAGCATTTGACGGGGATTCCTTTTCGCTGTACCGGAAACTGCGCAACGCAAATCCTTCCCCGTACATGTTTTACATTGACTTTGAAGACTATGTGCTGCTCGGTTCATCCCCGGAAAGCCTTCTGAAATCGGAGGAAGATCGGATTGTAACAAATCCGATTGCCGGTACAAGACGACGGGGCGGTACAAGAGACGAGGATCAGGCGTTGGTCAAAGATTTAATAACGGACAAAAAGGAAATTTCCGAGCATCAGATGCTTGTTGACCTGAGCAGAAACGATTTTGAACGGGTCTGCACCAAAGACAGCATTACAGTGCCTGCCTATATGCATGTGAAAAAATATGAGCATGTGATGCATATGGTTTCCGAGGTTCATGGCAAGCTTGCAGCCGGATATTCCAGCATTGATGCACTTATCGCCTGTTTGCCGGCCGGTACTGTTTCAGGTGCACCCAGGGCAAGGGCAATGCAGATTATTAATGAGCTCGAAAACGTTCGGCGCGGTGCTTACGGAGGCGGAGTCGGCTACATCAACTTTAATTATGATTTGAATTTTGCCCTGACCATCCGCTCCCTGATGATTAACCAAAACCAGGCATATTTGCAGGCGGGCGCCGGAATTGTTAAGGAATCTGATCCGGAAAAGGAATATTACGAAACGCTAAACAAAGCAAAATCACTGATGGAGATAAAAAATGAAGGATAGGAAAGGAGTTTTAACATGAAAAGCTATATTGAAAAGCTGCTGAATAAACAGGATTTAAGCATAGAGGAAATGAAAGACGCTGCATTAAATTGTTTTTCACCCGAGGTCAGCGACAGTGAACTTGCATCATTTCTGACAGCACTACGGGCGAAAGGAGAAACACCAGATGAAGCTGCCGGTCTTGCAGCAGTTATTCGATCCCAGTCAACGGAAGCAACGGATTCGCTTGGAAATGTGATGGATAACTGCGGTACAGGCGGGGATTATTCAAACAGTTTTAATATCAGCACCACGGCAGCATTTGTCATTGCCGGTGCAGGGATAAAGATTGCCAAACACGGGAACAGGAGCATTTCCAGTAAAACCGGCAGTGCGGATGTTTTGGAGGAACTGGGGATATCGTTATCTTTTTCAAAAGACCATGTTGAGAAAGTTTTGACGGAAAATAATATCGCATTTCTGTTTGCGCCCCATGTGCATCCGGGGATGAAACGGATTACGAAAGTCCGAAAAGATCTCGGTGTTCCAACCACCTTTAATCTGATTGGACCGTTAACAAATCCCGTCAACTTGGATTCACAGCTGCTCGGTGTCTACCGCCGGGATATGCTGCCAATGCTTGCTGCAGCATTAAACCAGATGGGAAGAAAGCGGGCTGTCGTTGTGCATGGTGCCGGCAATATGGATGAGGCATCACTTTCAGGTGAGAACCATATTACATTGCTGGACAATGGTAACATCACATCCTTCACCCTTCATCCGGCAGATGTTCGCTTGCCGGTATATGCAAACGCAGATATCCAGGGGGATACTCCCAAAGAAAATGCAGCTATTTTACGGAATGTTTTACAAGGAAAACGCGGCGCTTACTATGATACCGTATTGCTTAATGCGGGACTTGGCATTTTCGCAAACGGGAAAGCATCGACCATATTTGACGGAATTGAATTGGCAAGAGAAAGCATCGAAAGCGGTGCAGCACTGGAAAAATTGAACTATTTGGTGGAATACAGTTCCAATGTTTCTAAGGAGGCTATCTGATCATGACTATTCTGGATAAAATCATCGCCGAAAAAGAGAAAGAAGTAAAAGAGCTGCGAAAAAAAACAGATCAGTCCGCGCCTGCTAACAAGAAAGCTGTTGCGCACATTGCAGATTCTTTTCGCAATACGGACACAATGAACATTATTGCTGAAATCAAACGTGCATCCCCTTCCAAAGGGTCCATTAATGCGGCTGTCAATCCTGCTGAACAGGCCCAAATATATGAATCAAATGGTGCGGGTGCCATTTCTGTTCTGACCGACAGCACATTTTTCAAAGGCTCCATGGATGATGTGCGAAACGTCCGTGAAGCAGTTGATCTGCCAATACTATGCAAAGACTTTTTCATCGATACTGTCCAGATTGACCAGGCAAAAGCAGCTGGTGCATCAGTTATTTTGCTGATTGTTGCGGCCCTTGCACCGGATAAACTCAGGGAGCTGTACGACTATGCAACCAATCAGGGGCTGGAAGTTCTATGTGAAGTGCATGACGCGGAAGAAATGGAGCAGGCAGTGGCGCTTGATCCTGCGATTATCGGGATTAATAATC
Source organism: Virgibacillus siamensis (assembly GCF_900162695.1). Taxonomy (NCBI): domain Bacteria; kingdom Bacillati; phylum Bacillota; class Bacilli; order Caryophanales; family Bacillaceae; genus Virgibacillus; species Virgibacillus siamensis. The sequence goes on along the minus strand of NZ_FUIH01000006.1, from coordinate 137,365 downwards.
GCAATTTGAAAACATTTGATGTCGATTTAGCAACATTTGAAACATTGGCCTCCATGGTAACCAATCCGAAAACGGTGCTGATCAGTGAAAGCGGCATAAAAACGAAAGAAGATGTGATTCGCGTTCAAAAAAGTGGTGCCAAAGGAATTCTTGTTGGAGAAACATTGATGCGCGCCGATAATTTACCGGCAGCATTCCAGGCATTAAAAATTCCATTACCGAAAGAAGGCACTGCAAATGCTCATTAAAATATGTGGTATTCAATCAGAGGAAGCAGCTCAGGCAGCTGTTGATGCGGGAGCTGATTATATCGGATTTGTCTTTGCCCCAAGCAAGCGGCAGATTACACCGGAGCGGGCAGCAGAAATAACTGCGGGGCTTTCATCAAGCATCCGAAAAGTTGGTGTTTTTGTTAATGAAACAAAAGAAAACATCGAACAAACAGCGAAAACTGCGGGACTTGATGTAATACAGCTGCACGGAGACGAACCGCCTGAATTCGCAGCCGATCTTGATTATCCGGTATTAAAAGCATATCCGATGACAAGCGATTTTCCGTCAAAGGCACCGGTTTATCCGTGTGACTATCTTTTGGTCGACAGCCCGCGCGGACCGAACCGAGGCGGCAATGGCACAACTTTTGACTGGAAATTATTGTCCGATAGCGGCCTGGATCCGGAAAAAATCATTTTGGCCGGCGGACTCACTCCCGATAATGTGCAGGCAGCCATAACCGCTGTCAATCCTGCCGGTGTTGACGTTTCCAGCGGTGTGGAAACAAACGGACAAAAAGATGCAGCCAAGATTTCCCGTTTTGTCCGCGGGGCAAAAACGAATTCCTGATAAAAATGGAAAAAGACTGATAAATGATGCAAAGTGGCCGATAAAACATGAAAAGTGACTGATAACTGAAGCAATGTGACCGATAAACGAAGCAATGTGACTGATAAACGACGAGAGGATGATGAACAATGACAACTTATACGATGCCTGATCAGACAGGAAGATATGGAAGTTTTGGCGGAAAATTTGTGCCGGAACTGCTGATGACGGCAGTTGCCGAGCTGGAGGAAGCATATGAAACTGCCAAAAAAGATCCTTCTTTCATTTCGGAGTTGGATTACTATCTGAAGCAATATGTAGGCAGAGAAACACCGCTCTATTATGCTGAGAATTTAACCAAAAAACTTGAGGGGCCCTCCATTTACTTGAAGCGTGAAGACCTCAACCATACCGGTGCACACAAAATCAACAATACAATCGGCCAGGCACTGCTGACATTGCGGATGGGGAAAAAGAAGGTTGTCGCAGAAACCGGCGCCGGCCAGCACGGGGTTGCAACAGCTACTGTGTGCGCGCTGCTTGGATTGGAATGCGTGGTTTTCATGGGAGAAGAAGATATCCGCAGGCAAAAGCTCAATGTTTTCCGAATGGAACTGCTTGGGGCGAAAGTCGAAAGTGTTTCACAGGGCAGCGGTACCCTGAAAGATGCGGTGAACGAGGCACTTCGCTACTGGATCAGTAATGTGAATGACACCCATTATATTATCGGATCTGTTGTTGGGCCGCATCCATTTCCAAAAATGGTCCGTGACTTCCAGGCTGTAATCGGCCAGGAAACAAAACAGCAATTTCAGGAATTGACGGGCGGTCTCCCTGATGCAGTCGCTGCATGTGTTGGCGGCGGCAGCAATGCAATGGGGATGTTCTATCCATTCATAGAGGATCAAGATGTAAACCTGTACGGAGTTGAAGCAGGCGGAAGCGGCATTGAATCAAACAAACACGCAGCTACTATAACCGCCGGCACTGTTGGCGTACTCCATGGTACAATGACCCATTTACTCCAGGACAAGAATGGACAAATTGAAGAAGCACATTCGATTTCAGCAGGGCTTGATTATCCTGGCATTGGTCCCGAACACAGTCACCTACATGAAACGAACCGGGTAACTTATACATCTGTGACGGATGATGAGGCGTTGGATGCGTTCAAACTCCTTTCGCAAACAGAAGGGATTATCCCCGCATTGGAAAGTGCACATGCTGTAGCATTTGCATTGAAGCATGCCAAAAATATGCATGAAGACGAGTCACTTGTCATTTGCCTGTCCGGACGCGGCGATAAAGATGTTGAATCGGTAAAAGATCTGCTAGGAGGTGACGTTGATGAGTAATCTTAAACTGGACAAAGCGCTGAAAGAAAAGCTTCAGAACAACAAAAAATTGATTGTTCCGTACATTATGGCCGGTGACAGGCCGCTTGGTCAATTGGAAGAGCAGCTAAATTTTTTGCAGAATAGCGGTGCTGCTGCGGTAGAACTCGGAATTCCTTTCTCTGACCCCGTTGCAGACGGACCGACCATTCAGGATGCAGGGCAACGATCATTGGAACAAGGCACTACCCTATCATCCGTTCTGACAAAACTGAAAAGCTTTAAAGAAGAACGAACGATTCCGGTTATTTTGATGACCTACTTAAACCCTGTTTTTACGTACGGGGCCGGGAATTTTGCCAGAGATTGTGCAGATGCGGGGGTTAACGGTGTTATTATTCCGGACCTTCCACTGGAGGAGGAAGCAATTGTAAAAGATGATTTGCAAGAAAATGCCATTTCGTATATCCGGCTTGCTGCAATGACATCACCTGATGAACGGCTGCAAAAAATTGCTGAACGAACGGAAGGCTTTCTCTATGCTGTTGCTGTCACAGGCACAACCGGCGCCAGAACCACGCATGACAGCAACGTAAAAAACTATCTTCAAAAACTAAAAAACTATACCGATAAGCCGGTCCTGGCCGGATTTGGTGTTTCTACCAGTTCTCAAGCACATGAACTTGCTGAAGCATGTGACGGGGTCGTCATCGGCAGTACCATTGTTAATTTTTTACACGAGGGAAAAACGGAAAACGTCCAACAATTGCTCGAGGAGAGTGTCTAAATATAGATTAGTCACATCCGGGTCTTCCCCCGGGTGTGACTAGTTTTGCGGACGTAAAGTAAGAAATCGTGGATATCTATCTTAAATTCGTGGATACCCGCCCTGGAACCGTGAATATCTAGTTCAAATTCGTGGATATCCCCCCGGAACCGTGGATAAATCATTATAGAGGCTTCAGCTAAAATGGATGCTTTACATTATGAAAAATACCCGTTAAGATAATTATTAATAATTGAATTCCATTTTTTAGCACTAGGGGAGCTAGATTGGCTGAGAAGGACTTTGTTGTTCTGACCCTTGAACCCGAACCGGATAATACCAGCGTGGGAAAGTGCAGTCATAACAAATCATCCGACTGCATCCATATGGCTGCAGTTTTATATTATCCGGAATCAATATAAAGGAGGTTACATAATGCATGGAAAATGGGGAATCTTGGACAGCGGGTTTCATGATGCTTCCGTAAACATGGCTTTGGACGAAGCTTTGTTAAATTGGCATAGTGAAGGAAAAATCCCGCCTGTCCTAAGATTCTACGGTTGGAAAAAACCAAGCCTGTCACTCGGTCATTTTCAAAAGGATGCCGAAATTAATTACCGCAACCTGCAAAAACATCAATGCCAGCACGTACGGCGACTGACAGGCGGAAGCGCTGTACTGCATGATGATGAACTGACTTACAGCATCGTCATTTCCGAAAAAAACCCGGGTATCCCGTCATCCATCCAGGAAGCATACTATGTTTTATCCAAAGGAATCATTCAAGGATACAAAAACCTGGGAATTGAGGCAAATTACGCTGAAGATCTGTCCAGAGAGAGAAGCGCCATCTGCTTTGAACGCCCGGCATTTTACGAGATGGTTGCGGATGGCAAGAAATTATCCGGAAATGCGCAAACCCGCAAACGCGGAGTTTTGCTGCAGCATGGGTCAATACCACTGTCCATTGATGAAATCATGTTATTTGATTTATTTGTCTTTCCAAATGAAGAAGTAAAAGCAAGAAAACGACGCGCTTTTGCAAAGAAAGCAGCTGCAATTAATCAATTGACCGAACAAAAACAAACCTATGATACGGTAAAAAAAGCCTTTTACGAAGGATTCAGAGATGGTCTGGATCTTCAGCTTGAACCATTTACTCTATCTGAAAGCCAGTGGAACGAAGTATTTCATCTAGCCGAAACCAACTACTCAACCAAACAACCAACAAGGAGTGTGTAAGTGTGGCAAAACAGGAAGAATACATACGCAAACCGGAGTGGCTGAAAACACGAATCAATACAAATAAATCATACCGCGGCTTAAAAAAATTGATGCGTGAAAACCGATTGAATACTGTTTGTGAGGAAGCACGCTGCCCGAACATACATGAATGCTGGAGCGAACGCAAAACTGCAACATTCATGATTCTTGGTGATACATGTACACGTGGTTGCCGCTTTTGTGCAGTTAAAACCGGAATGCCGAATGAACTTGACTGGGGTGAGCCGAAGCGTGTGGCGGACTCAGTCAGCGTAATGGGGCTTAAACACGTCGTCATCACTGCAGTTGCACGTGATGACCTGAACGATGGAGGCGCTCAGGTCTTTGCCAACACCGTTCGCGCAGTTCGAAATCAGAATCCGGGCTGCACAATTGAGATATTGCCGTCCGATATGAAAGGTGACTATGAAAGCCTGCATACACTAATGGACAGTGGACCGGATATATTTAACCACAACATCGAAACTGTCCGCCGCCTGACGAAACGCGTGCGTGCACGTGCGATGTATGACCGTTCACTGCAATTACTTCAACGCGTAAAAGAGATTGCACCAAATACACCGACAAAATCGAGTATTATGGTTGGTCTTGGTGAAGAAAAGGAAGAAATTATCCAGGCAATGGATGATTTGCTGGCACATGATGTAAACATTATGACGATCGGTCAATACCTTCAACCTACCAAAAAGCATTTAAAAGTAGAGCGTTACTATCATCCGGATGAGTTTGAAGAACTAAAACAAATCGCCCTCGAGAAAGGATTCAGTCATTGTGAGGCAGGCCCGCTTGTCCGCTCATCTTACCATGCAGATGAACAGGTAACTAAGGCATCTGCCCAGCGCAGAATCAATTACATGAAGGGTTATGAAAAACAAGAGAATAAGCAGGTGGACTTTACGTTTTAAAAACCCTGTTCTGCAAAGGAAACGCACATCCCGATCTGGAGTGTGCGTTTCTTCAATAATTTATGGGTTGTTTATCTTTCTATAGTTTAATTATATGTTATCTATGGTAGATTGTATATTTCCACATAAGTATACTTTTTGATAGAATTTTGAAAATCCAAGTTCTAAAAAACGCCTGCCCAAAAAGAGCAGACGTTCCATTCATTTCCTAAAATCCATTTCGTAAAAGTGGAAGAAAGTGTTCCCTTTAACAGGTTTCTCCACAGCTATCTCCCCTTCGTACAATGTGTCACCTGTTTTCGTATCAAACACATGTATGTTTGGTGAAGCATCCTCCATCGTCGATAATAATACATACAGTTTGCCATTTAAGGTTTTAAATAATGATTCTCCCGAGTTTTCATCCGGTATATCAACTTCATTCTCCACCTTTTTAGACTCCAGGTTATACATGATTATCCGGGAATTTTTTTGTCCGGCAATGGCATAAATATTGCTGTCATCAAAACTGTATGGATATGGACCATTAAATTGAATATCCATTGATACATCAACTTTGGATTCCTTTCCGTTTTCAAAGTTATAAATAATGAATTCACTGCTGTTTTTCGAAGGTGCTTTTTCGCCCCGGTCAGTATTGGATTCTTGGTCAATCATGGCAAATACCATGTATGGATGCGGGCTCATTTCATTCATTTCGCCCATCGTACTTATCGTTTCATAGTTTCCCGAATCATCGTTTCCAAGAGCCAAAATCTCTTTCTCACCATTAATTTCCTGCTTTTCAATGTCAAAACTATATACATGGAATTCTTCACCGGTTAAATTCTCACCGGAAACCTTAGGGTAGTTACTCGTTACAACTTTTAAATCCCCGTCAATCATTTGAACATCCAGCACGTGCGCATTGGCATACAATGCCCTGTTTGGAACAGGCAATGAAAATGAAACTGTTTTATCCGGTTCTTTTTTTAGAATGTCAACTTCAAACTCCATTTCACTTGGCGTTTCCCGGATGGACTGATTGATTATATTCACATATGCAAGTACTTCCTCTGAGTTCAAATAATTGGATACAGATCCTTTCTTACCACGCATAAAACTGCGGTATTCATCTTTAAGCTGCTTCATTTCAGGTCTGTACATATTGCTGATCCGCTCCAAAAATGAGCGCTCACGTTTAAAGGTGGTCTTTTCAGCAGTCATTTCAAACTCATGCCCAATCTTATTGGCATAATAATTACCATGGAGGATCAGCGGTTCAACCACCTCATCATTCCCTTTTTCTTTCTTAAATACAATTTCCGTATAACTTCCGGCTGATAAAGCTGACTTGACATAGAACGTTCCAATGGTAAGAACAATAATCGTTACAATTGCAATCAATTTCCAATAGCGTTTCATTCTGAAATCCCCCTTACACCGTTACTTTTTTCTTCAGCAAAATGTTTCCAAGCCAAATGGCAGCTACGGTTACAATGATACCGAGCGCAATTTCTACAATCAGCCATTCAATCGGGTATAAGTACTCCTGCTGCAGAAAAATCATCAAAAGGAATGGCGATAAAAATACAGCAGCCGACAACACACTGTATAATGCTCCTATCAAAATTCCTTTCCATTTGTAACTGCGCTCGAATAAAATGGCTGTAAACAAAACTGAAACGACCATGAATCCCATCCCATAATAAAGGATAAATTCAATAAAGGTCTGCGGATAAAGGATAGGCAAAAATCTAAGTCCGTTGACAATCTGTTCAATGGTCATATCTGCGCGAAAATCATCTGGAACCACCCACGTTAAAGCAGCACTCTCCAATGGGAGCAAAAGCAGCTGAATCGATATAAGTCCTAGCACCATCAGAAAAATGGCTAATGCTTTTGACAAATACACATTCAAGCGGGCTGTCGGAAGCATAAGCAGCCGGTATGCAAACGTATTTTTTCCAATCCAGTCACGGTACCAGATAAAGAAAATATAAATGGCCAATGTTACCGCACACATCGCAACTGGGCCCAGGAACCAGATACTTCTGGCATAATCAGTAAATGACATCATTCCATATTGCTCCAGAAACTGTGATTTTGGAACAAGTTCTTCATAAATAACCTGATTTGCCCTGCTCATATATGCATTTGCCGTTACAAAAACACCGGCAACCTGTGCAATTATGGTGATTCCAATCAGCACCAAATATATTTTCATAAATCTCCCCAGCTCAAAATTGACTAATTTCACAAAACGATTCATGCCTGATACACCTCCCTCATTACATCCACAACGGATTTCCCTTCATTTTCCCGTACTTCTTCACTGTTGAATTCTTTTAACACAACACCATTATCCAATAGGACCACTTTATCAATCAGATGTTCAATGTCCCCGATTTCGTGGGTAGTAATAATCACACCGCGGTCTTCCACCAAGTGGCTCGTAAACACTTCAGCAATCTGTTCCCGGCTGAATATGTCAATGCCGGAGAATGGTTCATCCATTAATAGAAAATCAACATCAAGTGCCAGTCCAAGCAGCAAATTAACCTTCGCTGCGTTTCCTTTTGACAGACTGGAGATTTTCTCGTCTTCCTGCAGCTTGAAAAATCCAAGCAATTCCGTGGCACGCTCCCGGTTCCAACTGTCATAAAAATCATCCATAAACTGCAAGGCATCTCCTATTGTCATTTGCGGAAGCATCGTAATCGCATCCGGTATGAAAGTGATTTTTTCATAACTATTTTTGTTTATTTTTTCCCCATCCATTAAAATTTCACCTTTATTGATTGGTGTCAGATTCATAATTGCATTTAAAATGGTCGTTTTACCGACACCATTTATTCCAATCAGGCACGTAATTTCGCCTTTATTAGCGGTAAAGGATACACTTTTCAAGACTTTTTTTCGGCCAAATTTCTTTTCGATCCCCTTTACTTCTATCATGATTTCCCCTCCTGTCCTTTGTTTTCCGTCGAATATTTTTCTTTAATCATTTCCAATACCTCATCTATTGGAACGTTAATGGAGCGGATGGAAGTCACAAAATCATTAACTGCTTCGCTTATTAGTTCGCTTCGGACTTCATTAAGCACTTTCTCATCCTTCGTGATTCGGCTGGGCAGATTTCGTTCCGTATAAATCAATCCCTGTTCCTCCATTTCTTTGTATGCACGCTGTGCCGTGTTTGGATTAATCTTAATCCGATTTGCCAGTTCCCTTCTGGAGGGAATTTCCTGACCAGGCTCAAAATTACCCGTTGCAATCTGTTCTTTAAAATATCGAATTACCTGCACATAAACCGGATCACGGTTGTTTACATTTATTTTCATAAACACAGCTCCTCGTTGGACTCAAATGTAACCTTGATGTTGGGTGTATTAAGTTATTAGTACACCTTAGTCAAAAAAATGTGTATTAAACAGTTAATACGCTTCTGGAATGTATTATACGGTTAATACACTTTAAAAGTCAACCGTTTATTTAATAGTTATTTTCCACGATGTCCAGCCACTCAGCACATAACAATAATGGTATGTTAAAATTGAATTAGACTGATAATGGTATATTGGAAGGACTGATTATAAATGGCAAATAAAATAAAATTAACCTCATTATCTTCAAAGGGCGGATGCGGCTGTAAAATCGGACCGGCCGATTTGGAACAGGTTTTACATACACTGCCGACTGCCGCTCCGAACGAAAATTTGCTCGTCGGACTTGATACGAGTGATGATGCCGGCGTATATAAATTGACCGATGATCTGGCAATCGTGCAAACGGTAGATTTTTTCACACCAATCGTGGATGATCCTTATTCATTCGGACAAGTTGCCGCGGCAAATGCGATTAGTGATGTATATGCAATGGGAGGAACGCCAATAACTGCTCTTAACATCGTTGCATTTCCAATATCAACTCTGGACAAAGACATTCTGACTGAAATTCTGCGTGGTGCCCAGGATAAACTTGAAGAGGCAGGGGTCTCCCTTGTTGGCGGTCACTCGATTGATGACCAGGAGCCAAAATTCGGACTTGCCGTAACTGGGACTGTAAACCCGAAAAAAGTTCGAACCAATAAAGGGGCAAAACCCGGTGACAAGCTTATTTTGACAAAGCCGATTGGTGTGGGCATTATGTCGACATCCATTAAAAATAATCTGCTTGATGAATCAGAAATACAGCGTGTTACCGATGTCATGACAACTTTGAATAAAACAGCTGCAGAAACAATGGCAGCCTATGATATCCACGCATGCACCGATGTCACCGGATTCGGTTTATTGGGTCATGCCTCCGAAATGGCGGCGGCAAGTGATGTGGAAATCAACATCACATATGACAATGTTCCTATTTTACCGCGTGTAAAAGAACTAGCGGAATCCGGCTCTGTACCAGGCGGAACCAAAAATAATTTTAAACATGTGCAGGATGTTGTAAATTATCCGGAAACGATGGACCAGACGGATAAATGGATCCTCTGTGATGCTGTCACATCAGGCGGCTTGCTCATTTCAGCGGGTAGTGACGATGCGGAATCATTATTAGGGGACTTGCAGAAGAATGGTGTGGAAGCAAAAATCATCGGCGAAGTTATTAGCGGTAAGAACGGTCAGATCACCGTTCAATAGCATGAAACAGGAAGTGAAATACTATGTTTAAAGATATTACACTGGATGAATTATTGAATAAACAACAAAAAGAATCCCATACCATCATTGATGTCCGATCCCCCGGGGAATATCATGATGCAACAATACCGGGCAGCATTAATATCCCGGTATTCAGTGATGAAGAACGTACCGAAGTCGGGACACTGTACAAACAGGTCAGTCAGGAAGCAGCCAAAAAACGCGGGCTGGAGATTTTTTCGGCAAAACTGCCACAGTTCATTGAGCAATTCAATCAGATGGATTCACCGAAGACGGTTTTCTGCTGGCGCGGCGGTATGCGGAGTAAAACCGCCGCAACCGTCCTGTACTTAATGGGAATTCATGTATACCGGCTGGATGGCGGCTATCGCTCCTACCGTCAATGGGTGGTTGAAACACTTAAAAATCTGGAATTCAAACCTGAGCTTTATGTGTTGAATGGCAACACCGGTTCCGGCAAAACAATTCTATTAAACGAACTTTCCCGAAAAGGATACCCGGTAATCGACCTTGAAGAGATGGCGGGACACCGCGGATCTATTTTTGGTCAGATTGGTCTGAAACCGAACAACCAGAAAAAGTTTGAATCCCTGCTTGTTCAGAAGCTGCTCCGTTTCCGGGATGCCCCTTTCGTTTTCATAGAAGGAGAAAGCAAGCGAATCGGAAAAGTAACAATACCGGAAATTCTTTACCATAAGAAAGAGCAGGGTATGCAGCTATTTATTGATTTACCAATGGATGAGCGTGTACGAAATATACTTGATGACTATCAGCCATGGAATTCACCCGATGAATTTCTCGATGCGTTTTACCGGATCAAAAAGCGGATTCATACACCAGTTGCTGCTGAAATTGAAGAAGGTCTTCAACAGGGGAACTATCACAATGCAGTAAAACTATTGCTTGAATATTACTATGACCCAAGGTATGAGCATTCCGCCCGACGATACCCGGAAAACCAAACGATTCACCTGCATGCTTTAGATAACGATCATGCGCTGCGCAGTATTGAAAGGACAATTGTAAAAGTCGCAAACCATAACTGAAACGGGGGGCTTTAAATGAAAATTGGTATACTGTCTGATATTCATGAAGGGATTAACCGAAAAAGAACCGGCGAAACGATTCTGCCCATCATACGTAATTGGATTACCACAAACTGCCCGGATGTCTTTATCATTGCCGGTGATATGACCTCCAAGCCGCAAAAAGCACTGACCTTACTGGACCAGCTTCAGAAGGAATGCCCCGGAACTAAAATCCTTTATGTGCATGGTAATCATGATGTTTATGATGAAAGCTCCCTCCGTGCCTATGAAACATTGCTGCAGTTCCCGGGAAATTTGGGAAACGGTGTTGTCGAACTTAATAAAGATTGGGCAGTCATTGGTGATGGCGGCTGGTATGACTATAGTTTCGGTCTGCCGAAGTACACTACAAATGATTTCAAAAAAGGAACTTTCCACGATTTAACATGGCCGGATAAAACATATGCACACTGGTCGGAATCGGATCAGGATGTAGCTGACCGCTACATCCGCAAACTATCCTACTGGCTGGAAAAGCACAGTGAACAAAATATTATTATGGTTACCCATTTTGTTCCTTTTTCCCGTTTTGTGGAAGTGAAAGGAGACCCGGGGTGGGACTTTTTCAATGCAATGCAGGGAAGTAAAGTTTTCGGTGAGCTGGCTGAGCAATATAAAATAAAAAAGTATATTTTTGGACATGTACATAAACGTTATCATGAAACCTACAATGGAATAGAAATAATTTGCAATCCGTTAGGCTACTATCCGCATGAATGGACAAGCGCCTCAGCGGAAGAAGAGATTACATCCACCATTAAAATGATCACCATATAACGTAACATCCTGTTCATATTCTGTTCACATAGACAGGATATACTTATGACAGTTATAAAAGGGAGTGAGAATCGTTGAATATATACAGTAAAACATTGCTAAGATTTTCAGCATTATTTGCCTTGGCAGGGGCATTCCTCGGTTCACATATGGCTGGTGCAGGGAGCCTGGCATTTAAAACGGTGCATGCACATATACTTGTTGTCGGCTGGCTCTCGCTTTTTGCCTGGGCTGTTTATTATAAACTTTTCACACCGGCTAATAAAATTCTTTCCACCTTGCATGTGGTTGCCGCAATTGCAGGTGCAGTCGGGCTGACATTCGGCATGTGGCTTTATTATTTGCGTCCGTTCGGCATTGCGAATGGCGTTACCACAGTATTTTTCATCGTCGGCGGATCCATCCTGCTGTTGGCTTTTGTGTTTTTTGCCATACTGGTATTTTTAAAAACAGAAGATGATTAAAAATGGGAACCTGTTAAAAACTGGTTCCTCTTTTTATTTAACTGATCTTTTAATGAACTTCTTTATCTTTCAAACCCGAAGCATTCCTTATTGCAACTATAATGTACACTTTCATCTTATTATGGATAAGATAATTATATGGTATAATTTTAGTATAAGGTGGTGTTTTCATGCGTTCTGTTAAAATGTCCAGGATTGAGAGTAATATTTTGGAAAATCGTCCATCTGTAAATGCACGCTTGAATTCAAATAGTTCCTCTCATTCACGTATAAGAAGATGCAGATCAAGGTCGCTGGATGAAAAAGTTGCACTGACAGAAATCACCAAGGCAAGCATAGAACGTGCAAAACGGGAAGGCAAAATGAAAATGATCGGAAAGAGATGGATGTATTATGATCCAACTGAATGAGTTGAAAATGGAATTCAACAATCTGATCAATCTTAGAAAGCATGAAAGAATGTTGGAATTTTGCGCACTGTTAACAGCTTTTTTTCACGAGGACGGAATCAAACCAATCATCGTTGGAGGGCTATCCGTTGAAATATATACACGATCAAATTACACAACGTACGATATTGATCTTATAACGGACGGACGGGAAAAGATCAGTGATTTATTAACCAATGAATTGGATTTTAAAAAACAGGGGCGGAACTGGTATCACGAAACACTTGAGCTTGCAATTGAAATCCCGGATAATTTCCTGGAAGGCAGCAAAGAAAAAGTAATAACAATCGAACTTAAAAACGGCCGCAATATTCTTGTCATTGCAATCGAAGACATCATTATCCATCGATTAGAATCAGCACTTGTTTCAAGTCCGAAACATCCTGAATGGACGGATGATTACGAATGGGCTGAACGAATGTTTCAAATTCATAAACATGATACCGGAATTATGGATCATAAATATCTTTTGAATGCTTCAGAAAAGGCCCAAGTGGACGATATTATTAAAAAATGGTTAGAATAAATAAATTGAAATCTTAAAGAATCCCGCACCTGCCGAGACATTGTACGGGATTCTTATCTTTTTCCGGAAAAGTCACCTTACTATTCCCGAAGCACCTTTTGTATCGAATGATTAAGCTGATCAACATTAACAGGATCCGTTTGGTCATGAGGCAGATGATATTTTTGTTTTAAACGGATGATCCTTTTTACACTTTGATCAATACGCTTCTCGGGAATTTCCCCACTTTGCACTGCTTGCTTTAACGCATTAATTACAGTGGTCACCTTACCATAATCATGTGCAACCATGATAATATCTGTACCTGCTTTGACAGATTTGACGGCAGCACCTCCGATTTTATAATTATCCGTAATCGCCTGCATCGTCATATCATCAGAAATAATCACACCTTCATATTGGAGGTGTTCCCTCAGCATCCCGGTTATAACTGGTTTTGACATGGAAGAGGGATAATCTTCATCTATTTTTGGCAGTAAAATATGTGCAACCATGATGACATCTGCACCGTGTTGTATCGCATCTTTAAATGGGATTAACTCCAATTTTCTTAACGCCGCTTTGGACTTATTTACTGTCGGAAGCTGCAAATGAGAATCGACACTTGTATCGCCATGTCCCGGAAAATGTTTAATAACCGGAATGACATTTTTTGATTGAATCCCTTTCATCGTTTGAATCCCCAAATTACTGACTACCTCGGGATTATTGCTGAATGCCCGATTACCGATAACCGGATTGTCCGGGTTACTGTTCACATCCATCACCGGAGCAAAGTCAAGATTGAATCCATATTCCTTTACCATTTTGCCTAGAAGGAAGCCAATTTTATGTGAATAACCGGGATCATTGACCGTTCCTAATTTACTATTCGGCGGAATGTCTGTTAATTCACCCGGCAACCGCGAAACAACACCGCCTTCCTGATCCACCCCAAGTAAGACAGGCGACGTATTTTGCTCATTGAGCTGCTTGATTTTATTTAAAAGAGCTACTGTTTGTTCAGGAGTTTCCATATTGGCTGCGTATAAAATGATTCCGCCAACTTTATATTTCCCGATTAGCTTTTTTGTTTGTTCCCCTGCTGTTGTTCCGGAAATCCCGGCAAAAATCATCTGACCGATTTTTTCATCCAATGTTAGCGTCTCAACCTGTTTTTCCAATTGATAATTGTTGCTTGTTACAACAGAAATGTGATCGACTGCTGGATTTGACTCCGTGTCAGTCGGTTTCGGTACGATCCATTTTAAACGATAATCAGCGCTAACCTTGTACACGAGAATAATCTGCTGGTGTGTTTCATCCTTATAGACATGCGTTTTATCAGGCTTTCCTTTTAGCTCCTTAATCTCCTTATAATGAATAGCAGATAATCCGCTATCAAACAACCGAACATCAAAAACAGTTCCATTTTGGATGCCGAAATGGACATTTCGATCCGGAAACTCTACATATTGCCCGTTATTCGTTTGTACCGTTTCGTTATAGCTGCCCCACTTCTTTGTTACGGAATCTATTTTCGTTTTACCGGCTGTAAAAGAATGTCCCGGTACTTCCCCTTTTGCAGCCAACGAAAATATTTCATCGATGGATGCATTGGGTTGCCCAGAATCCGCATTTTCCTTCTGTTGCGGGCTATCTGGTTTAGGGGAAGATGGTTCTTGCGCATCCTGCTGCGTCAGATAATAAACCCCGATTAGAAAAAGTGGTATAACAACGGCCAATCCGATCTTTTTTATCACTTGGATATCCTCCAACTGTATAGTTATGAATGAAATTACTAATTAGCACTTTTAATGCTTGAGTTTCTGAAAATAATCGATGATCCCAAGTGCACTGACTTGCATATCCAGATTAATAATGACAAACACATCGTGATCCGATGGTACACCGAGCCCGGCAAGGTAGTCTTTCACACGTTGCAGCAACCTGTCTGCCAGCACATCATATCCCTTGCCTTCCGCCTTTACTTCCTGACTGATCTGCATAAACACATCCAGCCATTCCGAGACTTGGCTTAATGCTGTATCAGCACGCTCTGTCTTTCCAAAATGTCCGTAATAAATCCGGTCAACATGCAAAGCACGAATACGTTCAATTGATTCCTGCATAGCTTCCGGATCAAAGTGATTTGGGGATGTAGACGGTAAAAAGAAATCAATCCCTTCGTTTGCAAGCTGTTTATAGCGAATCCCGACTGTATCACCGGTAAAAATTCCATTGCTAATTGGATCAACGATGCTGAAGTGGTGTTTGGCATGGCCTGGTGTATCCAAAAACTCAAGCGTACATTCCGGTCCGATTTTCAATGTATCCCCTTCCGTTTTCTCAACCAGCCGATCTTCCGGTATAGGAACAATCGGATCAAACAATTCACTGAAGCTATCCCCGTAAACAGCTCTCGCCCCGGCGGCAAGCGCTTTTGGATTAGCTAAATGTCTGGAACCCCTGGGATGCACAATAACGGTTGCATTTGGACATTCCTTAATAAACAAACCGGCCCCGCCTGCATGATCCAGATGAATGTGTGTGACAATGATATATTTTACCTGATCCAACGTAAAACCAAGCGCATGCAAACCTTTTTTAATGTATTTTACAGATGGGCTTGGCCCAGTCTCAATCAGGGTCAGCTCCTCTTCATCAATTACATATGTACCTGTTCGCTCCGGTTGTCCCAAATCAAAGCCATCAATCAGATGAATCCTTTTATCAATCTGAATTGGTTCCTTATTTTCCATTGTCTTTCCCCCTCGTCCTTCGTTCTCCCTTTACTATACAAAAAAATGCTACATCTAACCAGTCCACCGCTTATTTAACATTTTCCCCGCACTGTCTGCAAACTTCCATCCAGCATGTCTTCCCATCGGTTAAGGTAAATGTTTCGGATGCCTCAACTACCTTTTTACACTTGTCACAAACAGCCATTACAGGCTCATCATCAAGTTCGTCAAAATTATAAAATTCCTCCAATTCCATATCTATCGCTCCCTGTACAAATTTGTATGCATTATAGCGCTTTTTGTTTCTAAGGGCTACTGCACAAAAATGAATATTGTTGTTGCTCAAGTTCCGAAATCGTGCTTTTTATTATGTGAAATGAAAGATTCTGGCTTCAAAAGTCGCCTAAAATGGCATTTTCGGTATTTTGGTTACCAAAAGATGGTATAAGTGGAACAGCTTTTAACCATACTAAGCGTGAATGATACCATCAAGGAGGCAATGACATATGCGAAACATTTTATACTTATTACTGACTGCCTTGGTACTGTTTGCTGTGGCAGCCTGTGATGCCGGCAGTAATGATCAGGAAGAAACGAGCAATCAACCGGCAGAGGAAGCAGCAACCAGCGCTGCTAAACCAGCTTCAGAGGATCTTGGAAATGGCGTGGATAGTGTATTGTCAGAAGTAAAAGAGCTGAAAAAAATCTCTGCGGATAACGTCCAAAAAATGAAAAGATCCGGTAATTCATTACGGGAAAGCTGGGATAAAATTGAAAAAGAGGTCGAGGAAAATTATCTTAATTACTACATGAATATAGAACATACCCTTTATCCGCTTATTGGTGAAACACAAAAGGATACTCCGGATGGGGATAAAGTATCCAAACTGTGTGAAATTACCACACGAAAGCTGGAAGCATTTAAGAAAAAAATTGGATAGGCAGTTAAAATGAACCCTCTGTACAGGGGGTTTTTTCTATACATATTGTGCACGAAAATTGCCCAAAATAACATTGACTAACTAAAGGAGGTCAAATTAATGCAAAATCAGCAACAACAGAATTTCCAGGGAACAACGAACATGCCGTCACAGCAGCAGTATGGTGCACATGATATGTTTGATGCCCATGAAGCACTTTCTGCTCTGATTGGCGGAATGGAACAATACGTGATGTATGAACAGCATGTCCAGGACCCAGAATTGAAATCAATAATGCAAAGACACCAAACTTTTTGCAACCAGTTATATAACACAATGGTGGACACATTCAAGTCCGGACAGGATCCTTCCACACCGACACAGAGCTACGAGATGAATGAGGATAATCATGTCACATACGGTATGCAGCCTTCGCAGCCAAAGACACCGATTCAATCCACATCAGAGCTCAATGATCAGTGTATTTCCGGTTTTATGCTTGGCTGTATGAAAGCAAATGCCACAGCATTTACATCGGCTGCCCTGGAAATGTCAAACCCGGTAATGCGCCGGATTTTGCAGGATAGTATTCCGAACATGGCTGAAATGGCTTATGAAGTATTTTTATACCAGAACAAACATCAATATTATCAGGTGCCTAAATTACAGCCGCAAGATATGCAGGCATTTCAAAACAGTTATGCGCCAACACAAGGCAATATGCCCCACTAACAATAAACAACCCGCTCAGTTTTAGTTGAGCGGGTTGTTTATTAATCGAGCAGCCTGTTCGTGGCATCTACTTCCATAATCCGGGCACCTCGTTCAATATCTTTTACATCATATGTGCCGTCACCATCACAGACACTGCATTTGTACTGCCAGCCCTCATCATCTGCAAGCATGCCAGTACCTTCACATGCCTTGCATTCATATTCACGTTCCATTTATTGTTCACCCCTTTGCTGTTTGTCTGTTTTTTACCCAGTTAATAATTCCACCGGCAAGCATAATTTCAATCTGCCGTTCAGACAGGTTATGTCTAACTGGTACTTTCTGGTTTTTATCCTTTATCTCTGCCTCGAATTCATTACCTTCCTGAATCTTCTTCCGTACATCTGACAGAATCAGCGTATCCCCGGTTTTTAAAGTGTCGTAATCTGTTTCGTGTACAAATGTCAGCGGCAGCACGCCAAAGTTGACAAGATTTTGCCAGTGGATACGGGCAAAATCCTTAACGAGGGCAACCCGTAAACCAAGATAGCGAGGTGCCAATGCTGCATGCTCACGGCTTGATCCCTGTCCATAGTTAAAACCACCGACAACTGCATGCCCTCCGTTATCTACTGTGCTTTTTCCACGTTTATAGTACGTGTCATCAATAATCTCGAAAGTAAATTTACTGATTTCCGGCAGGTTGCTTCGATACGGAAGCACCCGTGCGCCCCCTGCCAAAATTTCATCCGTTGAGATGTTGTCTCCCATTTTTAATAAAATTGGCAGTTCGAGCTTATCCGGCATTGGATCCATTTTCGGGATTGATGCAATATTTGGTCCCTTTTGCAGGTTAATTTTACGTGCTTCCTCAAGCGGAAGTGGACTGTCAAGCAAATCCACATCGGTCGTTGGATGTTTCGGTTCTTTTACCTTTGGATAGTCCATTTCCAATGTACGCGGATCCGTTATTTTTCCCATTAGAGCAGAAGCTGCTGCCGTTTCCGGGCTGCACAGATACACACTGTCTTCCTTCGTCCCTGACCTGCCCGGGAAATTTCGCGGTGTCGTGCGCAGACTGTTCCGGCCTGTCGCAGGTGCCTGGCCCATTCCGATACATCCGTTACATCCCGCCTGATGCATTCTTGCACCTGCCTGCAGCAGGCTTGCAATATGACTTTCCTTTACCAGATCAGTCAGCATTTGCCTGGATGTCGGATTAATGTCAAAGGAAATACCATCTGCTATGTGTTTTCCGGAAACGGTCTCTGCTGCAACTGCAAAATCACGGAATCCCGGATTAGCCGATGACCCGATATAAGACTGATAAATAGGTGTACCGGCAACCTCTGTCACAGGCACCACGTTACCTGGGCTGGAAGGCTTGGCAATGAGCGGTTCCACTTCTGAAAGATCAATTTCCTCCAGAATATCGTATTCTGCACCATTATCCGCTTCCAGTTCTACCCAGTCATCCTCACGATCCTGTTCTTTCAAAAACCGCTTTACTTCTTTATCGGATGGGAATACGGTACCAGTAGCTCCCAATTCGGCACCCATATTGGCTATCACATGCCGATCCATAGCGCTTAAATTTTTCAGGCCGGGACCAAAATATTCAACAACTTTGCCAACACCGCCTTTCACATCATGACGGCGCAATAGTTCAAAAATCACGTCTTTCGCACTGACCCAGTCTGGTAGTTTTCCGGTAAGTTTAACCCCCCATACTTGCGGCATTTTTACGTAGAATGGTTCACCTGCGATTGCAAGTGCTACATCGATTCCACCCGCCCCCATCGCAAGCATCCCCATACTTCCGTTCGCACATGTATGGCTGTCAGATCCAAGCAGCGTTTTTCCCGGCTTGGCCAACCGCTGCATATGGACAGGGTGACTTACACCATTACCCGGCCTGCTGTAATAAAGTCCGAAGCGTCTTGTCGCGCTTTGCAGAAAAAGATGGTCATCCGGGTTTTTGCTGTCCTGCTGAATCAGGTTATGGTCCACATATTGTGCGGATGCCTCTGTCTTCGCACGGTCCAATTCCATTGCTTCCAGTTCCAGCATAACCAAGGTTCCTGTAGCATCCTGGGTTAAAGTTTGATCAATTTTTAGTCCAATTTCTTCACCTGGCTCCATTTTACCGGATACAAGATGATCTTTTATCAATTTTTGTGTGATGTTTAATGGCATGGACATTCCTCCTACATAAATATACTTTTATAGTATATGAATATAGGCGTATAATTATTTGCAGGAAATCCGAATCTATTTAGGTCTTTATTCGTATTACGTTACTATAAAATAAAAGGGGTGGAAGTATTGAATAATCACGAAATTGATTTTAAGCTATATGGCGATGATATGCAGTTTGTTGAAGTCGAACTTGACCCGCAGGAAACAGTTATTGCGGAGGCTGGAAGTCTGATGATGATGGATAGTGAAATTCGAATGGAGACCATTTTTGGTGATGGATCGGAAAATCAGGGAAGCGGTCTGATGGGAAAACTGCTTGGCGCGGGGAAACGTGTCATAACCGGAGAAAGTCTTTTCATGACAACCTTCACCAACCAGGGAACCGATAAAAAACATGTCTCATTTGCTTCTCCTTATCCGGGAAAAATTATCCCAATGGACTTGAGTGAAATACAGGGCAAATTAATCTGCCAGAAGGATGCCTTCCTTGCTGCCGCAAAAGGTGTATCGGTTGGAATTGAATTCCAGAAAAAAATCGGTACCGGCTTCTTTGGCGGCGAAGGGTTTATCATGCAAAAACTGGAAGGCGATGGCATGTCATTTGTTCATGCCGGCGGAACAATCCACAAAAAAGTACTCGAACCGGGTGAGACATTAAAAGTTGATACCGGCTGCCTTGTCGCCATGACCGGAGATATCGACTACAATATTGAGTATATCGGAGGCGTGAAAACGGCACTTTTCGGAGGTGAGGGTCTGTTTTTTGCAACACTGCGCGGACCAGGAACTGTATGGGTGCAATCCCTGCCATTCAGCCGGCTCGCCAGCAAAGTATTCGCTGCAGCACCACAAAGAGGCGGCGACAAAGGTGAAGGAAGCCTAGCCGGCAGCCTGTACGACATCTTCGGCGGAAAATAGGTGCCTGGCACCACCCGATTTTGCCGATAATTTTTTCCGGTTAGATTATTGCACTTTTGCACATACTAACGTTGAAGTTTTCTTTCTTCAGGGGTGAAATGAATGGGCAGAGATGAGCACAATAAATCAAGGGGCAGAAACAGGCTGGCACAAACGCCGAAAAATCAAAAATCGGACGGCCGTGACATTGAATTTTCCGAAGAGCTTGCTGACTATGATGATCTAGTGGCGCTGGAAAGAAGAAAGGCCGCCGATAAAAGAGCGAAAAATAAAGAATGAAAATAAAAATCCGGGCTCAGTCTATATACGCTGAGCCCGGATTATTTTACTTAAAATCGTTCAGTTTCCCTTCAATTTTTTCCATTATTTCAGCAGCTTTTTGCCAATTTCCGTTAGATAGTGCTTTTTTATAAGTATCAAACAAGTTGGAAAGACTTCGCAATTGTTCTTCCGCATCCGTTAATGCCTGTCCGGAATCCCGATTATTATCCTCTTTACCTTGTTCCTTATCGGTTTTTCCATTATTGGTATCCTGCTTTTCAGGATGAATTTTTTTCAGGATGGCATCCAGTGCATCATCAAATGTTCGCTCCATTACAATATAATCACCATAAGCGAGGATAACCCGTTTCACCTCAGGTAATGAAGTTGAATTAGAGGATTCGATATATACTGGTTCCACGTATAAAATCGTGTCCTCAATCGGAACAACAAGAAGATTTCCGCGAATCACCTTTGATCCGCCCTGCGACCACAAGTTCAACTGTTTGGAGATTTTTCCGTCCTGATTAATCCGGTTCTCAATTTGCTGTGGCCCATATATATTTTTTTGTTTCGGAAAACGATAAACAAACAGGTCACCATAATTTTCCCCGTCGTTTCGCACACCCATCCAGGAAATCATGTTTTGCCTGTTTTTCGGTGTGTATGGCTGCATCAGAATGAACTCTTCATTTTCCTCATCCGGAAGCCGCATCGTCATATAGTAGGGCTCCATCACAATATCCTCATGAAAATATTTTTCAGTTGGAAACTGCCAGAAATCTTCCCGGTTATAGAAGACCTCCAAGTTCGACATATGATAGGTCCCATACATCGAAGCCTGTACAGTAAACAACTTTTCCGGATAACGAAAATGTGCCTTAATGTCTTCAGGAATTTTCGTCGTAAACAAGTCCGGGAAAATGTGCTGATACGTTTTCAATAAAGGTTCATCCGGATTGACTACATAAAAATTCACGTCTCCGGTATAGGCATCGACCACAGCTTTAATGGGGTTTCGAATATAATTGGTATCCCCCTGGTACGGTTCAGAATAAGGGTAACGTTCCGCCTTTAAATACGCATCTATTACCCAAACAAGACTGCCATCATCCCGAACCACAATATATGGATCTTTGTCATAGGTAAAAAACGGCGCAATCCGTTTAACCCGATCCTTAATATTACGCGTAACAAGGAATTTACTTTCATCCGTTATCTGATCCGAAATCATCATACGGAACGAACCTTCACTCAGAGAGAATAACAGACGGTTAATACCGCTTAATGGTATCCCTGCATCCGCATTAAACCGTGTATCGACGTTTTTGTCACCTAATGGATAATCAAATTCATCCACTTTACTGTTAACAATGACATTACGATACGGTTCTTCTCCAAAATATATTTGCGGCCGGTTCACTTCCGGTGTTCCCTTCGGCGGAAGGTTTTTCACCATATATTCAGGCTGTCCCTGTGGTGTGACCTGATTAACATGGCTCATTGTAATCCCGTATCCGTGTGTATACCTGAGATTTTCGTTAACCCACGTATGTGCCTGATCAGGGAGATCCGCTGTACTCAATTCCCTTGCACCAAGAAAGACCTGCTCGTAGTCGCCGTCAATTTTGTACCTGTCAATGTCAATATCATTGAATTCGTAATACGTACGGAATGTCTGCAGCTGATTATAAACATCAAGCAATGGCCTGGCATCATTCATCCGGATATTATCGATCGTTTTTTGATTTCGTTTAACCATCGCTTCACTCAGAGAAAAATTCCCCGGGTGCTTCATTTCTTTAATATCATTCAAACCATAGGCAGCACGCGTGAATTCCAGGTTTTGCTCCAGAAAAGGTCGTTCCTTGGAAAATTCATTCGGGGAAACAAGAAAATTTTGTACTGCCATGGATGCCAGTTGCCCGACAACCAGCAACCCGGCATATATCGCAACTGGTGTTACCATCTTTTGCAGTTTTCCGCGAATGAGAGCAATAATCATCCACACCGTGCCAATGATCGCTGCTGCAGCCAATACATATGCTTTTGGAATGTTAATCACTTTATCTGTATAACTTAGCCCATGGACCACACTTTCCTGAATCAGACTTACCCTGTTGGTCAACAGTGTTTCATACGGCTGCAGTAAGTGAAGACCAGCCAGCAAAAGTCCAATGAAACCAAGCGTTAATCCCAGGTGCAGTTGGGCTGAGCGGCTCATTCGATAGATGTGGAATACGGAATAAGCTGCCGCCTCAATGACAAGTAAAAAAATCGCCATTCCCAGGAGTATATAGACAATAAAGTTCAAGAACGGCAAAACAAACATATAAAACGAAATGTCCATGTTGAAATACGGATCCGTCTGCCCAAATGCGGCATGATCCAAAAATTTCAATGTACGTTCCCAGCCGAATCCCTGCGTAACACTGCTTCCAAAAATCCCGATTAATGCAGCAATCCCAAGCATAATCGGTATGATTTTTTTACGTTCCAACAGAACTGCCGGTAACTGACTGCGGTGCATGTGTCCAATATATGTATGGCGGACCCATGAAAGCGTAAAATAAGTCAAGACAGCAAACAGCAGAAATCCAATCGCAGCAAGCCAGATTTTACTCTTTAAAACAGTTGTGAAAACACCGGCAAAACCAAGTGTATCCATCCAAATATAATCCGTGATAAACCCAAGTGACAGCAATCCCACAATCAGTATCACTACAGGTATGATCAATATGTATCCAGCACGCTTTAATACATTATTAATTTTTTCTTTCTGACGCTCTGTAAAACCACCGTTTCCATTTCCATTCAACAACAACTCCCCCTCTTCCTACAAGCGTACAGTATTTAGAGATGCCTGTCACTACCAGCATTTTGTCGGTTTTTGTCGAATTGGATAAGAAGTTCCATTTCAGGAATAATAAGGGGCGGAGGTGTTCACTATGGCACAACAATACCGCTGCCCGAACTGTAAAACGAACCGGTCACGCTTTAACATTATTGAGCAGGTGGCTAAACCGGTAAAATTGGATGCGCAGACAGGTGACATTTTAAACGACTACACCGAAGAAGACCCGGAAGTCTTTCACATCACATACAACGGCCCGCAATACCGAATCCAGTGCGGCGTATGCGGTCTCGTTGAAGACGAAATGACCTTCAAGAAATTCGCTCAATATGATAATCAAACCTGATATTATTCGCAACATACGGGTGGTGCCTGGCATTACCCGTATTTTCTTCATGCCCCATCTGCTTTACACGTGTTAAGCGGTTTCATATAATAGGGGTAGTGACCGTACATTTCGAGGAGGGAATAGAATGAGCGAGATTCAAGAGGGTACTTTGCTTTGGCAGCCCGATAAAAAGAGAAAGCAACAATCAAAAATCTATCAATATATGAAATGGCTGGAACAACATAAAAATTTACATTTTGATGATTATCATTCGCTTTGGAAATGGTCGACAGATGAACTGGAACTGTTTTGGAAGTCAATCTGGGAGTACTTTGACATTCAGGCCAAACAACCGTACAGAACCGTGTTAACCACACACAAAATGCCTGGTGCCAAATGGTTTCCTGAAGCAACCATCAATTATACGGAACATATTTTCAGAGACCGTGACAATCTTGAACCCGCTATCATTCATGCCTCCGAAACGAGAGAGACAAATGAAATAACATGGGGACAACTTTATAAAGATACCGCCGCATTACAACAAACACTCAAAAACCTTGGCGTAACAAAAGGTGACCGGGTTGTTGCTTATGCAGCCAATATCTACGAAACAATCGTTGCGTTTCTTGCAACTGCAAGTCTTGGAGCAATTTGGTCCAGTGCGTCACCGGATTTTGGTACACAGAGTGTGATTGACCGCTTCAAACAAATTGAACCAAAAGTAATGGTAACGGTTGACGGCTATAGCTACGGAGGGAAAAAATTCGACCGGATGCCGGTCGTTAAAAATATCCAAGCAGAACTTCCAACGCTGGAAGCAACAATCGCAATACCATATTTAAAAGAAAACCCAAATTTTGAAAGTTTGAAAAACGCCACCGAATGGCAAGTTGCTGTCGAAACAGATGAAAAAGCCGAATTAACTTACGAGCACGTTCCATTCAATGACCCATTATGGGTATTATTTTCTTCCGGAACAACCGGCAAACCGAAACCAATTGTTCAAAGTCAGGGCGGTATTTTGCTTGAGCACCTAAAAGCGCTGACCTTCCATGCCGACCTTGGAAAAGGCGACCGATTCTTCTGGTTCACAACGACTGGCTGGATGATGTGGAACTTCCTTGTAGGCGGGCTGCTGACAGGAAGCACCATTATTTTATATGACGGAAATCCGGCATATCCGGATAAAAAAATGCTCTGGAAATTTGCCCAGGACACGAAAATGACCACTTTTGGAACAAGTGCAAGCTACATTACTGCATGTATGAAGGATGAAACCCTTGTACCCGGTAAGGAATTTGATCTGAGCCATCTGGAAAACATCAGTTCAACCGGATCACCACTTCCACCTGAAGGATTCCAGTGGTGCTATGATCATGTAAAAGAAGACATTTGGATTGCGTCGGCAAGCGGCGGCACCGACGTCTGCACGGCTTTTATTCTCGGTGTGCCAACATTACCGGTTTATGCCGGTGAACTCCAGTGCCGCGGTCTTGGTGCAAAAATTGAAAGCTTTGATGATGACGCACATTCCCAAGTCGAAGAAGTCGGCGAACTTGTACTGACCGAACCATTCCCGTCCATGCCAATCTATTTTTGGAATGATGAAGACGGCAGCCGAATGCATGACAGTTATTTCGACATGTTTGACGGCATCTGGCGGCACGGGGACTACCTTAAAATCACTGATCGGCACACATGTGTTATTTACGGGCGTTCCGATGCAACCATTAATCGCGGAGGCATCCGCATCGGCACAAGCGAAATTTATCGTGCAGTCGATCATGTAAAACAGGTTGCTGACAGTTTAATTGTTGATATACCAGGAGGCAATGGCGACTCCTATACACCGCTATTTGTGACCATGCAAGACGGCGAAGAATTAACAGAAGATGTTAAAAAGACCATTAAAAAAGAAATCCGGGAAAAGTGTTCTCCAAGACACGTCCCAACCGGAATTCATCAAGTTCCGGAGTTGCCAAAAACTTTAAACGGCAAGAAACTTGAGATTCCGGTCAAGAAAATTTTGATGGGTAAGCCGGTCGAAAACGTGGTCAACAAAGGATCCTTGAGCAACCAGAATTCATTGGATTATTTTATTGCCTTTGCGGAAGAGCAGTTTGAACGAAAGTAAACAACATATAATATAGAAAAACGCCCTGGAAGGTCACTTCCAAGGCGTTTTTCATTTGCTTTTTCAACTGCATATTCCAACATCACTTCCCTGAATAAATGCCCTCTTTTACCTTATACCAAGCAGCCTATTTCTTAACCAAAAAACACCCTTACTGCCCCTTCTTCCCGAGTGGTTTTTAAGCAGTTGCTAATAAATTTCATAATTTCATCCTGCTGCCACGCACGGAAATCGTCACTTCCCTTTTTGCTTAATTCTTTATCGTATAGTTGGTTATACCTTTTCATTGCGTTTTCAACTTGGTCTGATGTCAGTGTCGCCACTCCGCCTGAACCGCTGACACCTGCATAATATTCGTTTGAATCAAGTAAATCATAGAGTAAGGGAGCAACCGAATCCCCCATTGTGAAACGGACATAACCTACTTCCTGTCCTTCTTTATTATATGAACTGATATCGTGTCCCAATCGTCCATCCTCCTTTGTTTTTACAACCGTGAACAAAACATGGAACGGTAAAGAAATATTCAATTGTAATCCGGTGAAATTAATTAACAATGACTTTGTGGCGGACTAAAATGATTTGCAATTAAATGGGTGAAAAAATAATGTGTGGCAAATTAACGTTGTGTAAGGTAAAAGGTTAGAAGTATTTATCGAAGCTTTTTCCGATGGGTGGCATGGACAAAAACTTCCCAAATGAAGTGGAAAAACAGGTAAGGCAGGAAACATGTGGAATATGCTTACAAAGATAATACAAAGTTTTGAATTAATTGTCAAATAAAATCGCGAGCGTTCTATGAAACTTTTTATAACCACTAAGGATTGCACCCGCCACCGGGAAAAACATAATGCATCTGATTAGTCACGATTCTTTTAATCAAGCAACATCCTGAA
The DNA here is from genome assembly GCF_900162695.1 of Virgibacillus siamensis. Lineage (NCBI taxonomy): Bacteria > Bacillati > Bacillota > Bacilli > Caryophanales > Bacillaceae > Virgibacillus > Virgibacillus siamensis. The sequence continues at coordinate 110,357 of NZ_FUIH01000006.1, read as the reverse complement.
TTTCCAATACTATTTATTCGGACTCGCCCAAATCAATCGGATAATATCTGACCAGTGACTTTGCGTACGCTCAATTTTCAGATTCGATTTTTCAACGATATCTATTATATTTCGGTTACAATGGCATCCGGCAGCTTTAACAAATAATGGATCAACCAGCTTTTGTGTATTCGAAACCATCCTATTGGAACTGATGCCATGTTCCATTAGCAGAACGGTTCCATCTTTTTTACACCAGTTGTTAAAATGATTCAATACCCGCGTCGGATTTGCGTAGCCGCACAAAGTAAGCGTAGAAACGATACAGTCAAACGAATTACTTTCAAACTGCAATGTCTCAACATCTTCTTGCACTAGTTCTGCATCGATTTGACATGACAAGGCCGTTTGTCTTGCGGTTTTAATCATCTCCGAACTGAAATCCACACCTGTCAGATGAACATTTTCACGATTATAGAACTGAAAATTCGACCCGATACCAACTCCAACCTCCAGGACATCGCCATGTGCATCATTCAGTAGCTCCGTCCGCCACCTTGCAAGTGTCCGGTTGTTCAGCGCCCGTTTATACGTATCCACCTGTTTATCGTATTTTTTAATGAGTTTTTCTTTTTCCATTAACGATCAACTCCAATCAATCTATTATTTTACCGGTCTTCCGACAATCCAGCAAATCCAGCTCAAGAAAACTTAACAAAGGAAGTACAAAAAAATCCATGCTACAATACCAAAAGAGATACCTTACACTAAATGGAGATATTCAAAAATGGGTGGAAAACGAAAAGACAAAAGTTCAATGAAAAAACAGCATGACTTTACAAATGGAAGTATTTTCAAACATTTACTTATATTTTCCGGACCACTGATGCTGACGAACCTGCTGCAGACATCGTACCAGTTCGCAGACAGCCTTTGGGTCGGGAACCTGCTTGGGGCTAATGCACTTGGCGCGGTGGCAATTTCAAGCACAATTATTTTTACCGTTCTTTCATTTGTGCTTGGGCTCAATAATGCCGCCCTGACGATTCTTTCCCAGCAAAAAGGGAAGGACAATGAAGCCGGATTGAAACGCTATTTAAATGCATTTGTTGTTATTTTGACGATTCTGGCACTGACACTTAGCGTACTCGGATTTATTTTGGCCGAGCAGCTGTTGCAACTTTTGGGCACACCGGGAAATATGCTTGGTGATGCGGAAACCTACCTACAGATCAACTTTCTCGGAATGTTGTTCTTATTCGGCTACAATTTTATCAGTACTGTACTCAGAGCAATGGGTGACAGCAAGACCCCGCTCCGATTCGTGGTGATTGCCGTCCTGCTTAATATCATTTTAAACCCATTGTTTATAGCCGGGTTGAATCTGGGTATCAATGGAGCAGCATATGCTACCATTGTAGCACAGGGTACAGCGTTCTTGTACGGTGCTGTGTATGTGTTATCGAAAAAACTGGCCCCGTTCAGTACACCGACAATCCCCTCAAAGCAAGAGGTGGGTTTGATATTAAACTTAGGCATTCCAGCCGGGCTGCAGATGGCAGTTATTTCAGCCGGTTCAGCAGCCATAATGAGTGTTGTCACGGTTTTTGGCAGTGGTGTTGTAGCCGGATTCGGAGCAGCCCAGCGTCTGGACAAGATTTTAATGCTGCCGGCTCATGCACTGGGGACAGCTGTGAACAGTATGTCCGGACAGAACATCGGCATTCGTAATTGGCAGCGGGTTAAAGAGATTGCCAGATATGGTGTGCTTTACAACTTTTCAATAATGCTGCTGGTTGGAATCATCGTGGTGTTGTTTGCGGAATATGGCATTCGGCTGTTCGTTGATGATGCTGAGGCAGTGGCATTTGGAACGAAATATTTGCAGATTATAGCCTTGTGTTATCCGTTTCTTGGCATCAACTTTATTTTGAATGGCATTGTCAGGGCATCCGGTGCGATGTATCAAGTTCTCGTGTTAAATATCATCTCGTTCTGGGTGCTGCGTTTTCCATTAAGTTACGTTTTTTCCATATGGTTCGGCGATACAGGGATCCCGCTTGGTATGGGCACCAGTTTCCTGCTGAGCAGTCTCGTGGCATTCATGTACTTCCGATTTGGAAAATGGCGTGAGAAACAATTGTTTTCCAGGGCAGGCTCCTGATCCATTCATTGAAGAAAAATGAGGGTTTAGTTTCTAAACGATAACCCCTCTTTCTTCAATGCGGACCTAAGTTTAGGTAAAGAAGCTGGTCCCATCCCATGAAATTGCAGAATCTCCTTTTCATTAAACTTTGATAACTTTTGCAACGAAGTTATCCCATTGTTTTCCAAAGCGCGTCTTGCTGGTGCCGAAAGTACCGAAAGAAACCCATTATCTGGTTTGCGTTCCCGCTCGCAAATTGGACAGGTTGGGCAATCACTGCTTTTATAATATTTGTGTCCTTTGCTGCAGATCCTTAAATTTTTTTCTGAATTTGACATAAACAAATTGCTCCCTTCATTTATTTCTTATCTTTACTTAACACCCTGCTAATAGCCGTTCACTAATAAGGTGCTAATCTGTAATACAGATTAGCACCTTATTATATAATCTGATAGTAATTGGATTTCAATACTTCGTCAAATCAATTTAATTTTTTTGCCTATCCATCTTCCTTTATAAAAAGGAGAACATCACCACGAACTACTTTGTCACCAACTTTCACTGTTAATGTCTCGACTGTTCCGCTCGTACCAGTCAAAATTTGCTTTATTTTTCCTTGTTCTTCCCGAATCATTACTAACAATTGCTGATCGCAAACCTTTCCTCCTGATTCCACCTTGATGCTTTCCACATTTCCTTTAACCGGGCTTGTGATAATTTGTCCATAACCCCAGCGGCTTGGGAATACTTCATACTCTACCATTAAAAAATTCAGCCCCTTCATGAATGGATTATATTGCTCTCACGTTTTAAAGACCGGATTTCCAATTTACTGTATATTAATAATTATACGACTTCATATTAATCGAAACAATATATAATTTAGATTAAATTAATCTGTTTTTGATATGAATGGCGAATAAAAAAAGAAACGGACGCTTTTCTTATTTCAGAAATGCGCCCGATAATATTTGCTGGCTTTGTTAAAGTAATTCGCAGCTGATTATATACCCAGGACAGTATATCGTGCCAAAAACTAATCTTCCGTGTTAGTATCATATTTTTGACGGATAGATTTCTTGGCTTTTTCAAAATCCTGAGATTTCATACTCCACAAGTCATCCCATATTTGGTTTTTTAGTTCAGTTAACTTGTCCATCCGCTCATCCTGCTTATCACCCAGTGCTAAAGCAAAGTCTGTGTTTATCTTTTCTACTTCATAATTTAAATAATCAATTGCCTTATCAAAGTTATGCCGTTCGCGTCTATATCGGTCAACCCATTCTCCTCTTATATCACGGATCATTTTGGTACGCTTAACTGCCTCAGATCTTGCTTCACCCATGGAATTTGCTTTCCACATATGCCATTTACCCGCTATTTCAGCCGATCTATCAAATTCCTCCTGTAGATGGGACTGATTTTGGACATTTGTGTATGTACCATCAGCGGCTTCTGCTACATCCTTTAATTGTTTTTGGCCCTTATTATCCACATTGAACCCAAGAACGTTAACAATCGGATTAATATTGGCATTTGCTAAACTTTTAGCCTGCTTAACAGGGTCACCACCACATGTTCCAATTCCATCACTTACAATATAAATAATGTTTGTATTATTCTTGCCTTTTGAGCCATTCAAATCCTTTTTGGCAAGCTTTATAGCATCAGCAAGCGGTGTCCAACCAGCTGGACTGAATGCATCCAACGCCTGATCAAACGTCTTTTTCTTATATGGTTTCATTCCATATATAAGTTTATTACTTGAACAAGAAAGCTTTTTATCTGCCTCTGATCCACTTCCTATTTTTGCACGTCCCCTAAAATTTGGAATAGCCCAAAAAGTTTCTTAAGTTTTAGGTGACTCTGAGCAACACCTAAAGGATAATATTATTTCCAATCTTTAACCATACTATATGAACAGTGCTAAAAAATAGTCGGTACTAGTCCGCCATCCATGCGGATTGGGGACCCTTTAAATGCGGATGCATAAGGACTACACACAAATGTAATTAGCCTGCCTATTTCAGCAGGCCTGATAAATCGCTGTATTTCAGATTGAGGCAGGTTTGTAGTCATAAATTCTTTCTCTTTTTCTGAAAAATTCATATCTTCATTAGGGTATATACCCTCAATTATTTGATGCACATTTTCGGAGAGTGTTGGTCCTGGCATGATCGTATTGACTGTGACTTCTTTTCCTATTGTTAATTTAGATAAACTTTTTGCCAACGATAATAGCATTGATTTTGTCATACAATACTGAGGCATTTGCCCTGAAGGCATAACTGCTTCCTCACTGGCAATAAAGATAATTCTTCCAAAATCATTGTTCAACATTTTAGGTAAATAAAATTTAGATAATCCATTTGCGGCAAGAACATTGGTACGGAAGTATTTTTCCCATACTTCATCGTCAACGTCCCCATATTGCATGATTTCGTAAATACCCATATTGTTAACTAAAATATCAATATTAGGGTGTTTTTTAAATAAAGATTCTCTTTGTTGAATATCCACAATATCGGCCGTTGCATTTTGAGGAGAGGTAGTCGGGAATGCTGATTTAATTTCATTTACAATTCGTTCTACTTTTTCATCGTTTCGTCCATTGATTAGTACATTAACACCTTCTTCGGCAAGTTCAATGGCAATTGCTTTACCTATACCTTTCGTTGATCCTGTAACTAAAGCTGTCTTATTGTTTAATCCCATATCCATCATACATTTCCCCTTTTAATTTACTTGAAGCAGTTTTTATTAGGTTTTTTTAACATGTCAATTTATTGAGTTTTTCCCAAATGTTCAGTACGCCAATTTGAAGGAGTATCATCTTCCCAAAGGCGAAAAGCCCGATAGAACGAGTTTTGGTCTTCATATCCAATTAGGAAGGCGACTTCACTTATATCGAGCGAGGGATCTGCTAAGTACTTCCGTGCACGCTCGTGTCGGACTTGTGTCAACAGATGCTTGAAGCTTGTTCCTTCGTCAGTAAGACGTCGCTGCAATGTGCGGTTGCCCATCCCCAACTCGTCTGCGACAGTCTGAATATCGGGACGCCCTCCCGTCAGGCTACGTTTCAAGACCCACTTAACCATCTCGGTGATTGGGTTGCTGCGCTGTTGCTCATCCAAAGACTGGTCCAATACGGGAGCCAAAATCTCCAGCAATTCTTCGTTGTACGTGACAAAAGGACTGTCCAAGTCACTTCTATAAAGTGTTAATTTGTTACAATTTCCACCGATTTGGATATGACAGCCGAAGTAATCTTCAAGTAACTTTACGTCGCCCATTGAATGTGAAAATTCGACAGACCTTGCCGTCAAAGGTTGACCTGTTCCCCTGCGCCCCAGCTCCAGAAGAAATGCCAGCGTGATACCAATCAGCATCGGCGGACCAGGTTGCTCAGTGTATAACCATTTCAGTTCGATTGTGCAATGCTCATCTTCCTCGGTGATAAGTAAATTTTCAGGGGGACACATTTGCTTGTACCGAGCCATTCGCGTTAGAGCGTCGCGGTAGTCACGAGCGTGATAAGCTGCTAGTACGGTCGGTGGGTAATGAACAGTTTCAAATCCGGTCGCAAGCTTGATAATCCCCTTGGCAGTGTCATCGATGAGATCGGAATAAGCCTGCCAAATTAAGAAATATTGGGTGGCGTTGACAACTGGTTCATTAATAATAGTAAGTGGAAGCCCTGCTTTTCGAACCACTTCATGTGGGGATATTCCTAACTGGCGTAATCCTTTCCAAAATCCTGTCGGGAATTTAATACGAGTAAAAGACGTCATTTATAAAGCCCCCTTAAGCCTTTCTATACATTCACTGATTTTGATTGTGTTCAGCCTTGTTGGCGGGACAGTTATTATATTACCAACCCAATGTCGCTTTGTAACTAGCAAAGAACGACATTCCACTTGCTATTTACGTCAAATAAATCCCTTTTGTTGATATGTTTAAAGAATGCATAAGCTTTTCCATTATCATAAAAAATCCTGCTTTTCTTCTTCAGCAATAACCCTTATGAACAAAACGAGCGCAGTTACTTGTCAGTAGTCTTCGGCGGGAGACTCCCCGGGGAGGGAGGTGATTGCCTATGGACATTGTGAGTGCGCTAACGCTTAAGATATCTTTGGGATGTTAGTAGCGTTTATCGTTTCTGATAAAAACCATAAAAAATAACCCCTCACTGAACTGCACCCTGTCAAGTAGACAGTAAAAATAATAAAAAATAAGTTAAGCGGCTTTGGTTCTATATTCATAAGGGCTAAGGTCGTTTAGATTTTCTTGATAACGTCTACGATTATAAAATTCGATATATTCCTCAATTGCCTTTTCCAATTCTTCGAAGGAATTATACGTGTTTAAATAATACTCTTCCGATTTTAATGAGCCCCAAAAGGATTCCATCGGACCATTATCAATACATCTGCCAACGCGTGACATACTTTGCGTCATGCCTGCTTTTTCAAGTTTTCGTTTAAACGTTTTGGAAGTATACTGAAATCCGCGATCGCTGTGCAATATTGGTTTAGCTTTGGGTTCTGCTTTCACTGCCTTATCAAAGGTTTCAAAAACCAATGGATTATTATTTGATCGACTTAATACATAACTGATAATCGATCCGTCATATAAGTCGCGAATTGCACTTAAATAGGCTTTTGAACCCTGTCCATACTTGAATTCAGTAACGTCCGTCACCCATTTCTCGTTTGGCATGTCAGCCGTAAATTCACGGTTTAATGTATTTTCGGCAATGTGCTGAGGTGTAGATTTAATATAGGGGTTTCGTTTCCTTCTGATAACTGCTTTGATACCGACGAGTCTCATGAGCCGGTAAATTCGTTTGTGATTATATTTACGTCCCAGTCGACGATTGATATTCATCTTCATCCGACGATAACCGTAAATACCATTGTGTTCTTCATGCACGGCGTATATTTCGGTGAGAAGCACTTTGTTTTGCTTTTCCTCTGCAGTAGGTATCCGATTCAGCCATTTATAGTAAGATGAACGCACAATCCCAGCCACTTCACATAAAAGTTTAATCGGAAAACCTTCATTCTCATGTAGTTCCTTGATTGCTGTAAATTCTCTTTCCAATCGAACCCTGCTTAGTGATCCCTCCTTTCGAGTTCCTTCAGCTTTTTTAGAAAAGCATTCTCCGCTCTCAGCCGTTCATTTTCCTTCTCTATCCTTTTGATTTCAAATTTTGTTTTTTCTTCAGGCGTCAGTTCTTCTTCTGTTTTGTTTCTTCCACGACCGTCCTTTAGACCATCCGCACCCCTAGATTCGTATTTCCGCACCCACTGATATACCTGCTGATAAGATACCTTATACTGTTCGGCCGTGCTTTGATAATTCTTACCTCTGGAAAGACAATCCAATACAATATTAATCCGTTCGCGCCATTCTGTCTCTCTTCCTTTGGCCATAGTATTTGTCCGCCCTTTCCTGTTTACGTTCATTACACTATGACCATTATACTTTTTAATCCATTGCCTTAAAACTCTTGGATCGGAAATCTCATATTTTCTTACTATATCCCTTAAAGAATATTTGCCAGATTCATAGTCTTTAATTGCTGAGCGTTTTAATTCCTCTGGGTATCTTTTCTTTGATCTAGCTTCCCGAAGCCCGTTCATACCATGTTTATTGTATTTTTCTTGCCAAGCTTTTATCGTTTGATGATGCACGTGATAAAAGGAACATATTTCATTTAACGAATACTCCCCCGATTCACACGCATGTAAAATCTTAATTTTTTCCTCTGAAGGACGACTCCTTCTTTTGTACATGAAAATACTCCCTTTAAAATAAACAGATTTTTATTTTTTAATCTGTCTACTTTAAGGGGAGCATATCACACAAGCGTATTGAGGGGTTATTTTTCATGTTTGCACACATTTTTATTTATGTTTATTTCTTTGTTCCTTCAACATCACTATCCGGCAACAAAACCATCTTTTTAAATAACTTACATCACCACTTGTCAAAAACGCCTTTCTATTCGATTAGAGCGCCCATAGATTGAATAAACCAATTTTCTGCTATTAGCTGGTATAATGGAATAACTTTAAAGCTAATGAAGCTTCTTAAAAGCTGCGTTTCCCTGCCCAAGCTCCTTGCATTTTACTAAGAAATACAATTTGCCCAATATGATATGCGTCGTGCAACGCTAAACTCTTCAGTTCAAACACTAATGAATTATCTTCTCCAGGGACCTGTCTATACAAATCTTCATGTCCTGATTTTGCTAGTATTTTTCCAAGTTCACGATGAACGAAAAAGTATTCTTGTTTTGTTTCCTTCCAATTTTCTAACGTCTGAGCTGGTAATCGAAATGTGGAATCATTATTTTCTGCCTGTGGTTCATTCGTTGTTTCACCAAGAAATCGCATCATAAATCTCTTTTCATAGAAAAGTAAATGACAAACTAATTCCCAAATGGAATTCATTGCCCCCCCATCAGGTTTCCAAATTGCCTGTTCAAAAGTGATATCCTCCAGCACTTTTTCAAGTGGTGGAAACCAGTCTTCTTCATCTAAGCAACTTGCCCATTGTTGTAACAAAAATGTCCTTACATCCATTTTCTATTCCCTCCAATTTAATAAATAATCTTTTTGGTCAAAAATCACTTGCGACGTGTTGTTCTGGCATAGCTTACAATTTCAAGATGAACCATCGTACCAATCACCCATTACTGTAATTTGTAAATCATCTATAACTTTGCTCTTCATATTTATTTTTGGATTTAGTAAAATAGTTCCGTTCTGGAACAATTTATTTACTTTTGACCTTGAAATACCAAAGATTTCTGCTATTAGTTTATCTATTCTAAGATTAAAGTCATATTTATAGCAAAGTTTAATAGTAACCTTGTTAGATAGTGAATCAATTTTTTCTTTTCTTAACTCGTATCGTATATCTGTTTTTACATCATTACACAGCTTTCTTAAGTCATTGATTTGAAAAGCATAATGCCAGACAGTCTCTTTATCATTATCCATAAACTTTTGAATTAGAAAAGAATCAATTTTATTAATATTTACTCTCGATAAAACAGAGTAATTCCAAGTTCCCTCACACTCTACACATTTATAAATAAGCCAAATATCAACTACTTTTTGATTCGCATTTACCCTGAATTTCTCACTGCAATAAAACGCTGTGTTCGTTTTACATTTCCGACAATTTCGTTTTATATAAGGTGTTTCCTGGGCAATGATCTCGTAAGTGATTAAATGATTAAAACTCATAAACCGGTTCCTCCTATTTATTCAGAGGAACGCAAAAAGTGTTGATGGAGAAAATTTCCCATTTAAAAAGCGGAATACCTTACAGGTATCCCGCTGGAAGTAAAACAACTGACTATCCTGCGTTCCCTGTAATGGCTAAAAATAGGCACACTTCTCCCGTCATTGAACAATAATTCAAAAAAGAAATGCACTATTTAGTTACTAAACCATTACAGGTATGTTGGCATATCCAGTTTCACCTTCCGTATTTCTCCTATATTATTAGTATACCATTATTATCCTTTATTTCAATATCAGAATCGTCACAAAAATCCACCGCGAATTTCCAAGTCGATATTCAAAGAAAATTCCTCAATCGCTCTCCAACATATCCATCATCATCCCAATATCGTTACACCAAATTGTTGGTTGATCTGGATAATTATAATTGCTGCAACAACAAGTTCAATGACTAAAGATGTAAAAAAGACTACAGAAGAATGAAACTTAACCTGCAGGGAATATGCAATTAACCATATTAACAAGATAATAACTGGAATAATAATACCTGTCGTTGTGTTCATTACAGGAACTAAAACTAATCCAAACCAAGCTAAAAATAAACAAATTACAAAAAATAAAATTCCCAAAGTGATATTGACACTATGTATCGTTTTTTTAGTCAAAAGATAGTCCCCTTTTTAAAAATAATTATCTCCAACATAATTACTATTTCGATTTCGTTACAAAAATTCCTTCTTATTTTTTACAATCTGACCCTTATAAACAAAACGAGCGCAGCTCTTATTCGATATCTGCGCCCATCGTATTTTGGAGCAACTTAAATTAATCACTCCATTATTCAATTATCAAAAATATAATTGCCATAGCCGTTAATGCTGAAATGAGAATGTTTTCTTTCAAGCCGTCTTTTGCACTTATATGCGAAAGAATGCCGCCAATGCCTACGATAACAAATAATAAAGTTCCTAAGATTGCACTGAACGGAACCCAAAATCCAATGATTAATAACGCCGCTATAGTATCCTGGTTACGGCGGGTTCTTCGAAGCACACATATCTTAATTCGTGATTGGCCCACAGCATATTATGGCAAAAACTTTAATCGACTAAGAAAAGTCAAAACGAAAGTAGACCCTATGTATGTATTCCGATTTCGGCAAAGTATCCCGCCATTCCCGGAATAAAAATGACGAAAACGGGGACTACTCACACTAAAGGAGTGGGCCACATCCATTTTGAGCGTTACCCAGGTGCGGCAACGATTACTATGTTCAGGGGCATAAACAAAAAGATACCCAATAATTCAGACCAGATTGAAACATAAATTTATTTTCACTGGATGACTTGCAGTTTATGACCACATAGTGACAATATATGTATGATGACCCTGAATCCTCGCCATACCATATATTCCATAATCTGGCCCAAAAATAGCATATTGGGCGCTGATCTTACTCGGTTCTCGCGCCCTATCGTATTCCGGAAGACTAACCACTAAAATAGTTGTACCGTTGTCCTTCCTTAAGACACTCCTTTATTAGATTCACAAATTGAATTTAATACTTGTTCAACAAAAGCTTCAACCGCAGGTGACAACCATTTTTTCTTTTTCACCAGCATATGAGAATAAATGGGATCGAATTTTTCAGAATACCTTAGAATTTTTAACTTTCCTCTTTCTACTTCTTCTTTTACTGTCATATAAGGTAAAGCAGCAAACCCAATGCCACTCATAACCGTTTGTTTGATAGCTTCTATACTCCACAACTCCATGGTTTGAAAGTTGTGAATGTCATGCTTTAAAAGATATCTTTCAAACATTGTCCGATAACTACACCCTTCTTCATTTGTTATATAAAATTTTTGGGTAGTATTTTTCTTATATTCATCAAAATGATCTGGACCGTCATTACTGCTTACAAGAACGATTTTCTCTTCACCTAAAGAATAATGAATGCATTTTTCCAGATTTATTTCCGGATACAACATTAAGGCAACATCAACTCGTCCACTTAACAAGTCCGTTTGGTTTTGCCCACATGTACCATTGGTTAATATAAACCTGACGTGTGGATACTTTAAAGAATATTCCCTTATTATTGGACCTAATTTAGAGATGGTTAAAGACTCCGGTGCAGCCACCCTTAGTACTCCCTTTACTTCATGGGCGCTTTGCATATTTTTAATTTGCTCATGCGTAGAGATTAGATCTTCTGCTAAGGGAATTAATTCTCGACCTAAATGAGTAAGCTGCAAATTCCTTTTTACAAAAGTAAATAGTGCCCCGCCAATATCATGTTCGAGAGCCTGGATGTGAGTGGTTATAGTAGATTGAGTATAACCTAACTTCGAAGCTGCCCCTGTATAACTTCCTAATTCTACAATGGTCTGAAACGTTATAAGGTGTCTGATTTCCATACCATTTCTCCTTAAATTTTTGTGATATATCGAAAAAAATGATAATGCTTTTTGTTATTTCAATTTTATTTATGATCAATATTATCATACAATAAAAACTGGTAGAAAGTAAATGGGAGGAAAGTGAATGATATGAGTATACTAGCGTTTCTTTCATATGTCATTATTACATCAATTACACCTGGACCCAGTAACATCTTAATGTTGAACGAAGCCCAAAGATTTGGCTTTATGGGTGCATGGAGGTTCAGTGGCGGCATTTTAATAGGGTTTGCCGTACTTGGGATCGCTAGTGGGGTATTTACAACAGGTCTATACAATTGGATTCCTGTTTTAGAGCCATATTTTAAAATTGCGGGTGCAGCATATTTGTTTTATTTAGCTTGGCAAGTAGGTATTCGTAAAAGCTCAAAAAGGAATTCCATTGACTTGGAATCCTCTTTTCTTGCAGGTTTTACTATACAGATCATAAATATCAAAAGCATTTTGTTCTTTTTAACAGTAATGAGTGCTTTTATTTTACCGTTTAATAATTCTATTAAATCCATCATATTTTATTTAACATTAACCATTTTGCTAGGGTGGTCAGCGTTATTATTATGGTCAGGTTTCGGCTCAATCCTAAAAAACTTTCTTGCTAAACATGACAAGGCATTTCGAATAATCATGAGTGGCTTGTTGGTTTACTCTGCGGTAACAATTTTTCTTTAGCTACTTAATCATTTATAAATTTCAAAAAGGCGCATTACTCCAGGAATGCGTCCAATTCTTGAACAATCATTTTCAAATATTAGCTAGTATCACATCGGCCTTCAGATATATATGACTATACCACAAACCAATTAGTTAGAAGTTGCTTTCACATAAAGTGTTAACGAACTCCTATTCCCATTTCTACCATTGGCTTCCTCGACTCGCTTCCTCAATGATTATTCGACCCCCCTGTCTATTTGTTCTGGATGCGCCCTAGAAATACTAATCCGCAAAAACTTTTTCCGTTCCAGATAATCCGATAAATAAAATCCGTTTCCGGTTCTCACATTTTTTTAGGTTGGAAATATGCTTAGCGTACAAAATGTCCGAAATGTTGGCGGTAACCATATAGCTTATCCCCCTTTAAGTGATGGTTATGACATAGCATTTTTTACAATGTTGCGGTAGTAGCCTATGGTAAACAGAGCGAATACAAAATAGATAACCGTGTAAATCGCCATGACGATGGATACCGGAAACGTGATGTCCGACCGGATCATAAATGAAGCCGCCTTAATAGCAAAGATCGAATGCAGCATGCCGATCGATAGAGGGAGAAGGAACACGATGGCCTGCTTTCGTATAATGCCTTTCATGATCATATCCACGTCAAATCCGAGCTGGCGCAACGTCTTAAAGCTTTGCTTTTCCTGCTCGGCTTCAGTCATTTGCTTGAAGTACAAGATGCTGCCGGTTGAGATCAAAAAGACAAGTCCAAGGAAAGCTGCGATGAAAATGAGCAAGCCTGTTGTCTGCAGCATTTCTTTGTAATGCGTATAAAAATCATACGTTAATCGTTCGCCACTGATGTATTTTGCGTTGTATAGAGAGGAAGCTATGGCGAGCTCTTCCTTGTCCGGTACTTGAAACGTATCAAAGCGAATTTTTTTATAACCGGGCGTACCGGCCATTTGTTCTGCGATTTTGTCCATCGTCGCTTCTTTCACTAGCAGCTGTTTGCCGGGAGCATTTAAATTCATGATGTTCCTTTCCTTCAATGTCCTCAATGTATACATAACGGTCTGTCCATGCTGCTTCAGCTTTATTTCGGTCGGATATTGCTTCGACTGCTCATCTAAGTCCCCGGCAAGTGAGGCTCCAGCATCGTACAAAATGGCTTCGCCATCTGACGGCACGTTGAGGTCTGCGCCTGTTTGTTTAAGCTGTTCGGCCGGAAGCCATAACAAACTTTCTTCAAACTTGCGGGATTCGTCATTCGGATCAAGGATGATGCCCATCGTCAGAACCGCTTGAACGTCGTGGTGATTAACATCGATGCCTTCCTTCTCCAACTCCATCTTGAACGACAGCGCCTCCTGCCGCTCGTTTTCAAACATAAAATCATAAGGGAGATCGCGGCGGCTCTCTTGCTCTGCTGAGTAGTAGGAGGAGTAGGCCATGGAAATCAGCGTGATTGCCATGGCCGACAACACCGTAATCAAGGTAAGTGAGTTGGCATTTGCTTTCGTATGGTGCATCAGCGGAGCCATCGACAGGCTGTTTGTTAAGCCTAGATGTCCATCTTTACGTTTTCGGAACCAGTAAAAGCACCATCTGATCGTAACGCGAAACAATAAGTAAGTCCCTGCAACGATGGACCCGAGCACCAATGGTGCGTTGAGGAAGAACTGTTCATTGATATGACCCGATAATTCATAGCCGTATCCAATCAGCGCCAGACCGAGCAGGGCGAAAATAGCAGGTGCCACCGCTTTGGGCGGCTTAGCGAGGTCAGGCCGCTTTTCAGCTTGAAACAGATTCAGAAGGGTGCTGCGGTAAACCATCAGCATCATCTGAATGGAAGTGATGACGATGATGAGAAGATAGACCATCAACGTTTTAAAAGCCGCTGGTACGGAGAAACTGATGTCGACAATCCCTTCTAAGCCGAGCAGATTCAACAAAATCAGGACAAACAGCCTTGAAATCAACGCGCCGCAAATGATCGCAGCAAGTAGTGCACCTAATCCAAGCAGTATATTCTCGATCATTAGATATCGGGCTATCCAGCCTTTGGAAAGACCAATCAGCTGATATAGTCCGATTTCTCGACTGCGCCGACGCAGGAAAATGCCGTTGGCCGAGACGGTAAAGATCCCAACGATCACAATCAGCATGACTCCCGCAATTTGAAACCCGGCAGAGAAGTCAACGCTCGGATGTGTCATATTCTGAACTGCCTGATTGTGCTGTAGTGAGGTGAAGACAAAATACAGGCTCATACTAAAGATCAGCGCAAAGAAGTACAAATAATAATGCTTCACATTTTGCCGCATGCTGCGAAGCGCTAATTTAAAAACCGTCAACATGGTCACCCCCCAGTACAGCTTGCACGTCCATAATTTCATTAAAGAAGGCATGTCTTGTTTTATCGCCGCGGTACAGCTCGGAATAAATCTTCCCGTCTCTTAAAAACACAACACGGCTGCAATAGCTGGAGGCTACCGGATCATGGGTCACCATGACAACGGTGACGCCTCGCTGCTGATTCACCTTCTCCACCACGTCCAGTAACGAGGAAGCGGATTTGGAATCCAGTGCACCGGTCGGTTCGTCCGCAAACACGATCGAAGGCTGGTGGATCAAAGCGCGCCCGGCAGTTGTCCGTTGTTTCTGGCCTCCTGATATTTCATGCGGATATTTGTGCGACAGTGCTTTAATGTCAAGCACATCGGCGATGGCTGTGAACTCGCTTTCCGCTTTCCGTTTGCTCATTTTGCTAAAGGAGATAGGCAACAGTATATTTTCCTTCACTGTCAACGTGTCCAGTAGATTGTAATCCTGGAAGATGAATCCCAGCTTGTTGCGCCGAAAGGCGGAAAGTGCGGTATTACTCAGCTTGGAGATATCTGCGTCATCGATTAAAACCGTTCCGTCCGTAGTATGATCAATCGTGGCTAAGACGTTAAGCAATGTCGTCTTGCCTGAGCCGGAAGGGCCCATAATGCCAACAAATTCACTGCGGGTGACGCGTAAATCTATTCCTTTTAATACATGCTGTGCATTTCCTTTGGTACCAAATGTTTTGCGGACATTTCGTGCTTGTAAAACGGTTTCTCCTACATTCAACTGATCCATAACGCACCTCCAAATCATAATTGTTGCTTGATGATAGCTTTATTATACGGTTGGATTTTCCGCTTGTCGTACGTTTTACATGACAATCTGGCAAGACAACGTGACAATATTGTCAGGTTTACTATTCCACACCAAAAAACAGCCAGGAGCAATCCTGACTGCTTCATAGCTGGATATTACTCGCTCGCCCCTCTTCGGACAGCTTCGAATGCGTTGGGATCGACAAAGATCATTCGCATCACCGTACCTTTCGTTTGACCGGGTTGCGCTTTGAGGGTAATTCCTAATTTATCTGCAACGGTTTTTGCAAGATAGAGCCCAAGTCCGGTCGCTGCGTTTTGAATCCTGCCGTTTTTGCCCGTGAAGCCTTTGTCAAAGATACGCGGCAATTCGTGCGGCTGTATTCCCGGGCCTTCATCGATGACATCCAAAAAGACTTGACCTGTCTCCGTTACATCCGTCACAATCATAAGTGCCGTATTCGCAGGATTATATTTCACGGCATTCGTCAACAGTTGCCGAAGGATGAAGCGGCACCATTTTCGGTCTGTAATGGTCTTTACATCCGTTCCTTCGATACTGACTGCCAGATTTTTTTCCATACACCATGGCGCCAGCTCCCGTACTTCTTCCGCGGCAAGGCGCTGTATGGAGGTCAATTCAAGATCATAGTCTGATTCGATCGCGGTCAGACGTGTCATATGCAGCTTACGGTCGACCAACAAATACACCCGCAACCATTCCACTTCAATTTTACGTATTTCCGGATCACTTGGCCGGGCGTCCAGGATTAGCTTCATGGCGGTGAGAGGAGTCTTCACCTCATGGATCCACGAGGCCGTGAATTCATTCTCGATCAGTTGAGTTTCTTTATAGTCAGAAAGCTTTCGTTTGAACTGAAGGGAGGCCTCCCGTAAGAGGTCGTTGGTCATCTGATCTAGGCCGTCCCCAGGCTCAGGAAGTGTCTCAATCCAGTCTAAGTCCATGTCTTCCAGCAGAGCAGCCAACGCGGCGGCATATTTTGTCTCTCTTTTGAAACGCCATATAAAAAACAGGAGAAAGGACAGAATAAATAAGGCATTAAAATAAAGGAGAGAAGTAGATGTGACCTGGATGCCTTGATCAAGCAGGATCAGAGCATTGGCTAAGCCGAGCAAGCCGGCAAACAATAAAATCCAGCTTTTCCTTGCAACAACGTAACGGATAAACATGGCATGGTTTCCCCCTATCAGTACATGTTCATAATCTCTATAAAGTGATGGCCATATAGCCCAGCCCTTTTTTTGTCACAATAGTGTCTGCCAAATCGATCGTCTCCAGCTTCTGCCGCAAACGGGTTATATTCGCCGTGAGGGTATTGTCGTTCACGAACTGCTCGTCCTCCCACAGCTTTCGCATCAAGTCATGGCGAGAGATAATGACATTGTTCGATCTCACGAGCGTGATCAGTATAAAAAATTCGTTTTTTGTTAAATCGACTTCTTGCCCAGCGTTTCGAATTACACCTCGATTCAAATCAATTAAGGCGCCGTTCCATTCAAGAATATTCGATTGCTCTTCGCCATAAGCATATGTCCTCCGGATAATGGCTTGAATTTTGGCATAAAGCACGTCTGTATGAAACGGCTTCTGGATGAAGTCATCCGCCCCCATGTTCAGCGCCATGACCATATCCATTGGGTGATCGCGGGAGGAAAGGAAAACAATGGGTACTTTGGATACAGCGCGAATCTCACGAGACCAATGAAAACCGTCAAATTTCGGGAGTATGACATCCATGATGACGAGTTGAGGCTGTTGTTCAAGAAATGAATGCATCACACCTTCAAAATCATCTGGTCTCGTGACTCGGAACGACCAAGCCTCTAGACCTTTCTTCAACGCAGCAAACAAAGCATCATCATCTTCAACAACAAATATGTTTATCTTCATCGATCCGGCCTCCTAGTGTCGCAAATTTGACTGTTGTAAATAAAATAATTTGAGGTAACAAAGAATTATTCCTCATTAAGGATCATTGAACCCGAATACTTATTGTCTTGAAAGGCCAATGGTTATTTAGACCTGATATCAAGTACTTTATAATTTTCTGGTCTAACATTAACAACTAAATACTCTTTATCATCTTTCATTAAAAATCTCCCCTTATTCTACAATCTAGCCGATAGCAGAACAACACGAATTCCGTTTTCTACAGTAATTTTCTTAAATTAATTCATTTCGAATTCTCTTCCTTTCATACCATGCCTTATTCGGTCTGTCATCCGGATAACCCACTTTTCCCGGTACCTCTTTCTTTCATCCGTAAAGTCAAACCACTGTCTATCCGATTCCGGATTATTCGCAAAAGCTACAACACAGCGGAGTTGATCTTCCACACAACTATCAGTCCACACGCCCAAGCGTTGCTCCAAATCATTTAGCAATTCCGCTCCCTGCTTGTCCTTCACCTCTTCCAGTGAGAAAATCTGTAATTGATAAATTAGTTTCTCAGCCAGTTTATGACCGATGGAAGGGACCAGCTGAAATTCAGCCAGTCCTTTTAGTTCCTTTGCTCTTTCATACGGGACACTCAATATTTCAGCCAATTGCCCGGTGCTTTGACTATGTATCTCGCTTAAATTAATTTTGCTTTTCTCAACTCCGCCTTTTCATCAGGTGTCAATGGCAATTTTGGATTGGTCATGGTAATCAAACCCCTTTAACAATTTACTTGTTTTCAATAAGCCCGAAACCAACCCCGGTCGGATCAACCAAATATGCAAGGAAAAATGTGTCAAATTCCATTTTTTCACGGACGACTAAGGCTCCATGTGCTTTTGCGTTGGAGATTGTACCATCAATGGAATCAACCTCTATTTGGATACGTGTTCCGTGTGGATAGTCACTGGGGCCTTTGCTTATTCCGCCACTGATGCCCCTGCCTTCTTCCATCGATACCGGCCAGAATTCCCACTTTGGCTCGGAAACCTTCCATCCAAATACATCGGCATAGAATTTTGCTGCCTTTTTCGGATCCTGACTGTTGATTTCGAAACCAACCACTTTACCCATTTAACAACCTCTTTTCAAAAATGATTTATATTTCCCACTCTCTCCGCAAAATACCAAATAGGAGCATGTCTTCCGGCTTGCCATTCCTTAGCAGATATTCTCTATGTCCGCCTTCATGTCTGAATCCGCATTTTTCATAAGCTGCGATGGCACGCTTATTATTTTCAAATACTGTCAGCTGAATCCGGTTCAGATTAAGTTCGCTGAATGCAAATGCAAGTGCAAGTCTGAGAATTTCTTGACCATATCCTTTGTTCCAATTTGCTTTATCACCTATCCCAAGTGCCAGCCATGCATTACGGTTTGCCCAATCAATGGAGTCCAAAGCAACAAATCCTATCAAATCACCTGATTCCAGCACCCTTACAGAAAACAAATAGTCGCCATATTCTTTATGCTTTTTAACATACCATTCCTTCAGCTCTTCTTCTGTTTTTGGGAATGCGGGAGAAGCATCCATTAAATGCATAAACTCCTCGTCCTGATACCACTGTTCCATAACATTCAGATCCTCTTCTTTGAATCTTGCAAGTTTAATTTTATTTCCTTCTAATAATTTCATCTAACTTTCCCCCAATCGTTAAAATTCCACATAAAACGGCTGTACATCTTCATCTAAACAATGTTCAATCCGCTGCCTGAAGGTTTTCCAGGTAACCATGTCAAGTGCTTTTTCGAGCGGGAAATAGCCTGCCTCCAATGCCTCCCCAGTCGAAACTGGTTCTCCGCCCACCGGCTTTCCTAAGAATAAAGTATTACAAATAGACTTTGTGACATTTTGATAGACACCGCAGAACTTGGTAATCTCCACATCCACACCGCACTCCTCTTTTGTCTCGCGGATTGCCGCATCTTTCAGAGATTCACCTTCTTCCACCTGTCCCCCAGGCATTTCCCATCCCCGGCGAGGTCCTTTTATCAGTAACAATTCATTTTGATCATTTAAAATAATCGTTGCTGCTGAAACAATATGCTTCGGTGGTGTCATCATGTTCTACCTCCAATTTTGTCATCTATTAATTCAAATGCTTTTTCCAAATCCGCATCCTTGTCAATATGTCCCGGATTCCAAGGTATATAGATATCCGGCTGGATTCCAACACCACTCATTCCTTTGCCTTCATCCACAATCGATAATTTTGATGTAGGGTACCATAGTTCAAATTTGTTCTCCCATTCCATAACAGCAAGGTTGGCATAATCATTCAAACCTAACGTCGGCCTGCCGATTACCGTAACTTTTCCGGAGTTTTTGCATACCTCCACAAACGAGTCGCCGGAACTTCCACAATAAACATCTGTCAGAATAATTACCCGATCAGGACCGGAGCGCGTCTTTAATAGAAAACTTTCATCCATTCCCGCGGAGCCCAGCTCAACAAATCCTTTTCCTTTATTTTCGTCCAACTGTTTCATAAAGGCATTGACCTGGCTTTTGGTTGCATTATCGTCCACTGAGGCTATTAGATTATGAAACATCCTTTTTCTTAACTCAACATTTCGGTAAGTACAGTTTGTAAGCATTTTTCCTTCATCAAAACGCTTCAAATCGATCACTTCTCCATCAAACAGAAACGGCAGCAGGTCAAAATAGGCAAGGTCATCCCCGCCTTTATTTACCCGAACATCAATTATTAAGTTTTTCCTATCTGATAAAAGGCCGGTATTTTCCTGAATAAGCCTGGAAATTTCATTATGATTGGTGAAGTCCGTCAATTTCATAAACAAGGTGCTTTCAGATAACGCATGCAACGAATATTCCGGTACGAAGGGCTCTTTTTCGTATGCCGCTAATTCAAGTGTAAAAGTATTCCCTGACCTATCATTCACCTTGGCATATTTGTATTCGGAAAGAACCGCTCCCCAATTTTCTCTCTTTGCCTTTGTCTCCATCAATTGTCTTTTATGAACATTGACCAACTCTGCAACTCGCTTTCCATCCAGTTCGGAAATCACATAGCCAGGCTTTACCCTGCTTTCCTTTTCACTTGAAACAACGTAAAGTAAATCCCTATGCCTTCTTACCTTAAATCCAGCATACGTTGCGTTGGTTGTCTCGGAATTCATGCTATTCCTGAAGCTCATATGTAAATCTTTAAAGTCCAGCAGGTAATCCCTGACGATTTCCACAAATTTTTCATCATTCAAAGTGTCCTGTGCAGCAACCTGGTTTATTTTATTACGAAAAAAATCCGGATCATCCCAACCCTTTTTATCAATGCAGCCGGCATAATCTTCATGCAGGATGCTGACAACTTCATCGAATATCTTCGTGTACATCACGCAACCCCTAACCTGAATAATAATTTCCCATACGAAATTTGGACAAATAAAAATGGAATATCTACATTTCCTGTATCATTTCCACCCTGTTGCCAAATGGATCCCGAAATTCAAAACGTTCAAATCCGGGAATCGGAACGGAATCATATATCGTAATTCCATTTTGCTTTAACTGATCCTGCCAGTAAGATAAATCCTCCACCTGGTAGGCGATGTGTGCTTTTGTTTTAGACCGATCAACATCATCTTCAGTCCCAACGTGCAGCTGCTTGTCTCCAACCTGCAGCCAAAACCCGCCGCGTCCTTGCAGTGATTCAGGCTTTTCTATTTCAGGCAATTCCAGCACCCCACAATAAAAGTTTCTTCCTTCTTTTTCAGAACCTTTCGGAATAGTAATTTGAGCGTGATGCAGACCAAGAATCATATCAAAGTCTCCTTTTTTCTATATTAACTTAATCCTCATGGAACACTTTTTAATTGCAAGTTATATGATGTCTTCATGTGTTAAAGCTTAAGTGAATCATGCTTTGCCAAATGTGCAGTACAATTATACAAACTGCAATTCCAGACGTTCATACTTCTTGTCAGCGAAGTAAGTGAAGTATTCTTTAAGGATTCATCCATGTCTGAATCCGGCATGAGAGCGTTTAACAGACGTTTTATGAAGGCGCCATGGCTGACAACCAACACCCTTTTATCCACATGTTTATCACTAATTTCTTCTATGAAAGACATCCCCCTGGAAATAATATTTTCATTCGTTTCAAATCCCATATCCAGCTCACGCCAGTTCGGACCCCATTTTTTCACCCGTTCTTCCTCTGTGGTTCCTTCAATAAGGCCGCCGCCTCTTTCACGAAGTCTTGGATCCAAATGCAGTGGTACTTCGATTTTATCCACGATAATTTCCGCCGTTTGCTTTGCCCGCAACAGATCACTGGAATAAACGATATCCCAATTACGAATCTCTGGCCGCACCGCAAGTAACCGTGCCTCCTGCAATCCCTGTTCAGCCAGTGGAATATCCGAACTTCCTTGCGCTCTGCCTTCGATATTCCACGGTGTAATTCCATGGCGTACAAAACCGAGTTTAATCATAAAACATCTCTCCTCTATCAACCGGTAGTTTCATAATAACATAATTTTCAGACATGGTGATGCTAAAAAATTCAAGAACAATATTGGACCATTGGCAAAGGCGAATGGTCCATTTTTTCTATAAAACATAATTAAATTGGATGCAGCGAATGGGTGTTAAATTTTGCTGAAGTGATAAAGTTCACAATGATTTCGCTAAAGTTTACACATTAAACGCTAAACTTCAAAAGTAAAGTGCTAAAGTTCACAATTGGAATGATAAAGTTCACAATCGCCATTTTCAAACCAACTTTCCAAAAGTTCCACCCTGATGCCCGGCATCAGGACGGTTTTGTATAATTCAATTCCCAGCTGATTCCGTTCCTATCTTTGACAATTGCATGCTTGGCACCCCAGAAGGTATCCTGCAGTTCCATTTTAACCTCACCGTCTTTAGCAAGTTCATTGTAAACTTTTTCAATCTCCTCTTCTGCATCAAGATCCGGTCCAAGCAAAATGTCTGTTCCCTGAATGGTTTGATCCCCAAATACATCTGCCATATATAGGATACAGTTTTCATTAATATGCAGTTCGGCATGGATGTATTTACCTTCATGACCTTTAAACATTTCTATGCCATCAGCTAACTGTGTGTTTTTTATTTCACCACCGAATACCCGCTGATAATATTCAATTTCTTCCTTGCAATTTTCAATTCGCAAATGTGGAACAAGTTTTTTCATTAAAAGTCACTCCTTCATCGTTGCTTCCATTTTATCATTCCATAGCAGATCAATAAAAACTTCCAATGCCTTTGTTTGAAACGGTGATTTCGTAATGAATGAAAATTCCCGTTTGAAAGGAAGCCCCTCAACATTCAAGATTACCAGGCTGCCATTTCTTACATCTTTTTGGATAGCCCATTGGGACAACAGGGAAACACCAAGCCCCGCTTCTACCGTTCCTTTAATTGGTTGTGTACTGCTGAATGTCATGCGCATTGCCGGGGAAATACCGATACTCCGAAACATATTTTCCGTTGCTTCCCTTGTTCCAGATCCACTTTCCCGAACAATCCATGTTTCCTGTTCCAATTCCGCTATATTCACAGGTATTTTTTTCCTGGCAAGGGTATGTTCCGGTGATGTGACCACATACATATGATCCGCTGCAAACACTTCTTTCCTTAGCTGCTGATCCTTAAAATGCCCCTCGACGATGCCGATATCCAATTGATGTGCCGACACCTGTTCGGCAATTACTGACGTATTCGCTATGGTAACTTCCGGTTCAATGTTTGGGTAAAATTTACGCAATTTGGCAATGATTTGAGGCAATACATACTCTCCAAAAGTATAACTTGCTCCAATCGACAGCGGTCCATTCGCCTTATTCATAAGATCATCGACAAGCGTTTGCATGTTCGTATAAAGCCCTAATATCTCTTTTGCATGATGATAGACAACTTCGCCTGCTTTGTTTAAACGTACATATTTATTCGTTCGTTCCAGAAGCCGTGTTCCAACACTCTCTTCAAACATCCGGATATACTGGCTTACCGCGGGCTGCGTCATATGCAGTTCCTCAGCCGCCCTGGAAAAATTCTTCTTTTCCGCAACTGTTACAAACACACTTAAATGCTGATCCACGTTTTCACCCACCTTTCCCTTACACTATAACATATTACTTATTATAGCTATTATAATGATTTATTTCCCTTATACAGAAAAACCCCTTAATCTGATTACAGGGAGGTTTTTATATGGCAAACAATGCAGGTGTTCAATCATCCGCCGGCAAGTGGATTGGCGGGGTGGCGTTCACATTTTTCATAGCACTATTGGGATACCTACTGGCGATGGTGCCGGGATTTGACCGTGTCGGGCAGCTGGCCTGCGCTATTATCATTGCAATTATTTACAGACAGTTTTTCGGTTACCCGGAAATCATTCGCTCGGGAATCGGTTTTTCATCGAAAAGATTGTTGCGGGCTGCCATTATTTTATACGGACTTAAACTAAATATCGATGTTGTGTTAAATGACGGATTGGGACTGCTCGCCCGTGATGCCGGTGTTATCCTGTTTGCAATCCTGCTGACCGTTTGGCTTGCAAAGGTTTTTAAGGCAAACCACACCATCTCCCTGTTACTCGGAGTTGGTACAGGTGTCTGTGGGGCAGCCGCGATTGCTGCTGTTGCACCGATTATAAAAGCAAAAGATGAAGATACTGCTATCGGCGTTGGGATAATCGCCATGATGGGGACCATTTTTGCGATTGGCTATACGATTATACGTCCAATCCTGCCAATGACTCCAGTTGAATACGGTACATGGTCTGGATCCAGCCTGCATGAAGTGGCCCATGTTGCACTAGCTGCTGCACCAGGCGGGGAAAATGCATTGGCAATTGCACTTCTGGCAAAATTGGGCCGGGTATTTTTACTGGTTCCACTATGTTTTATCTTAATTTACTTTATGAAAAGGAAAAACAAATCATCGGAACAACCGGACACGAAAGTGGAGTTTCCATGGTTCCTGGTTGGCTTTATCATCCTTAGTATTCTGGGAAGTTATGTGTTTGGACATTCCATTCCGGTATCAGATGATGTGATGAATATCGTCTTCGCAATTACCAACTGGCTCCTAACTGCCGCAATGGTTGGACTTGGTCTGAATGTTAGTCTTCGTGATTTGCGAACCAAAGCACTAAAACCATTGATAGCAATGGCTATTACGTCCGTGTGTCTATCCGTAATTGTTTACTTCATTGTCTGATCCTGAACAAAAGCCGCATCTGCTTGAAAGGTGCGGCTTTACATGTTTACAATTATCCACCTCGGGAAAAGAAATGAAACATTCTTTTAGTGGAGGACCACGATGAAGCAACTAATGAAACTGACAGCTATTGCCATTATAGCCGGAATTGTACTTGCAGGATTATTGAATATAATTCAATCGCTTACCGGAAATCATGCCTATATATTGCTGTTTAACATGGATTATATACCGCTTCTGAAACAGTGGAATAACACTTATGGAGCGGGGATGGTATTTCACTTCGCAACGTGCATTGCCAGTGTGATTGTCCTGTTTTATCTGCTTAAACCCCTGCAACGCTCGCTGACATTTCTCCCCTATTTCCTGACATACACTATTGGCGGTGGAATATTATATTCATTAACAGCACTGACGGAGTTGCCCCCTGCCCTCACAGACACAACAGCATGGGGGATTTGGACGCTTGGTCATGGTGTTTATGGTATCGTTATCGGATTACTGATGAAATATTGGAAATAAACCTGCTGCCGAATTTCAGTTGTCAGCGTCACCCCGGAGTGCTACAATAATTGATAATGAGTCTCAATTACGGAGGAAATGGGGAAATACGATGAATGGGGAACATGAATTGTTTGATGTAACGATAATCGGCGGCGGGTCTGCCGGTTTATTTGCGGCGTATTATACCGGCATGCGGGATATGAAAACAAAAATTATTGAAAATCAATCAGAACTTGGCGGGACAGTTTCTGTTTTCTATCCGGAAAAATATATTTATGATGTGGGCGGCATTTCCAAAATTTCCGGTGAGGAGTTGGTCAGCCAACTGAAAGAACAGGCACTTATGTTTGACCCCACCATCATTTACAACCAAAAAATCGAGCAGCTTAATCAGCAAGATGATGGAACATATATCCTTACAACACATTCCGGTGAAGTGCATTACACCAAAACTGTGATTATTGCAGTCGGCCCGGGTGCATTTTCCGTTAATCGATTAAAATTAAATCATGGATACATTGATGCCGGAGACCATATTCATTATGAAACGGTTGATCCTGAAAAATTTGCCGGAAAGGATGTCCTCCTTTATGGTGGCATAAATAGTGCTGTAACGCTGGCAAACAGCCTATCAGGCATTGCCAAAAAAGTGTATCTGATGCATAAACATAATAAATTTAAGTCGTTGGAATCGGAACTCGACCAACTTCACAAGTCGAATGTTGAAATCCTGACACCATATACAATGACAGGACTTGACGGAGACGCCCTTTCTGCCGTCCATGCCCGGCATATTAAGACAAAGGAAGATCAGATTATCCCGGTCGATGATTTGATTATTTGCCAAGGCTACAGCTTTGACTTGTCACCGGTTTCGGATTGGGGATTCACATTGGAAAGCAGGCGGATTCCGGTCAATGAAAACATGGAAACACATATGAAAGGTGTTTTTGTCGCGGGTGATATTGCCGGCTATCCGCAAAAATGGCGCCTGCTCGCATCCGCCTTTAATGAAGCAATTACTGCCGCCAATCATGCCAAATACCATGTCGATCCCTCCGCGGTAAAACAGGTGTATAGCTCGATTGTGCTTGATGAATAAAAAAATCAGCCGCATTTTCATTAAATGCGGCTTAACAATTATTTCAAGTTCAACTTTTTATCTTTCATCTCATATACAACATCAGCTGTCCGTTCCACAAACGTCCGATCATGTGATACCAAGAAAACCGTTCCTTGATAGCCCTTCAAAAATTTTTCCAGTGCAACCATACAATCGATATCCAAAAAATTCGTCGGCTCATCCAAAACAAGCACATTGTATCTTCCCAGAAAAAGCTGACACAACGCAAGTCGAATCGATTCTCCCCCGCTTAAATCACGCACATCTTTTTTCATGTCATTGCCTGTAAAATTCATAGCATCCAGAACAGCCCGTATCCTCCCCTCATGATGGTCACTTCTGTTTTCCATATACTGAAGAACCGTTTCTGCCTTCTTAAATTGAAAGTCCATTTGTTCATAAACTCCAAAGACTACTTTGGGAGACAACTTAATATTTTCTCCATCTCTTACAATATGCCTGAGAAGTTGCGTTTTTCCAGATCCGTTTTTTCCCGTTATTGCAATCGTTGCTCCGAGCGGGAATTGAAAACTGGCTTCCTGCAAAAGGATTTTATTCCTGACAGACAAGGTCAACCTGTCAGCCATTACCGGAAATTTATTGTGCATTTGAAGTGCCTTGGACTGATGAAAATAAAGTGGATGCTCTTCTTCTGGCGCTTCCACAACATCAAGCTGTTCCACACGCTGCTCAATGGCTTTTGCTGCCCGCTCTACTGACTTCTGGCTGGTCCCTTTTGATTTTGTCATGAACATTTTGTTCGCTTTTGCCTTCGTATCTTTTTTGGAAAGCTTTTTATTTGATCTCGTCACCTTTTTGGCCTTCTCCATTTTCTTATCTGCGGCATTCAAGAGCCGGTTTTTTTCTTTTACATACAACTCATGCTGCTCCTGCTGCTGTTTCTTTTCCAATTCCTTCTGCTGCACATAATCGGAGTAGTTACCCGTGTATTCCGTAATGCGTCCGTCTTTAATTTCCCAAATCTTGGTTACCAGCTGATCCAAAACATACCGATCATGACTAACAAGAATCAATGATCCATAATAATAAGCAAGCTGATCTAATAAAAAATCTGTTCCGGCAGTATCCAAATGTGTTGTCGGTTCATCAACCAACAGCATATCGTGATACATTGAAAAAACTTGAGCCATCTTCATTCTCGTTTGTTCCCCGCCACTTAATTTTGAAATATCTGTTTGCGGAACCGATAGTTTCCCAAGTAATTCAAAATCCTGCCCGCCTTCTTCCGGCAGTGCTGTCTGTTCAAAATACCCAATATCAGCCAGACAATGAACCGTACCCTTATCCGGCAAAATTGATCCATTTATCAGTTTCAATAACGTACTTTTTCCAGACCCATTCTTTCCAACAAGCCCAATCCGATCAAATTGATACACCGAAAGTTTCGGAATATCCAACACCAATTGATCTAAAAAGGACACCTCAACATCTGTTATCTCGAGTTTTAATTGTTCCATGTAATTTCCCTCCAACTTAAAAAATCACAGACTGCTGCCTGTGACCCAAAGTAAACGGAAGTGGAACAACCCCTGTTTCCGGAAATAACGATATAAAAATTAAAGAAAGGCAGAACAAGCTGCCTTTCTGTCAGTTAC
The DNA here is from genome assembly GCF_900162695.1 of Virgibacillus siamensis. NCBI lineage: Bacteria > Bacillati > Bacillota > Bacilli > Caryophanales > Bacillaceae > Virgibacillus > Virgibacillus siamensis. Next base: position 82,289 of record NZ_FUIH01000006.1, on the reverse strand, counting down.
ATTATACAAATCACAGATTATTAAAAAAGGACAGACTGCTCCCGTTTACTCTGCATACACAACCAGAGTCTTTGAACCTATTAAATTACTTGTTCAAAGTTGGGAAACGCAATCTCATCGAATGTGTCACTTTTTCATAATCCTCCTTACCTATTGAATGCACTGTTATTATATGGGTGAATGTTGTCAAAGTCAACCCACTTATGGACTGTCTCGTACTGCATCCCTACCCATTCATGCTAAGTTCCCTTGCAAACTTCTCTGTACTGATACTGACCAGCACGTAAACAAAGAACGATACAACAATCGGCAATACCACGGAATGCAGTCCAAACGGCTTAGGGAAGAATGACTCGGACAATATATATAATCCAATCCCGGTAACCATCGAAGAAAGTGCACCGTATTTATTGCCTTTTTCCCAATAAAGCCCCATAATAATCGGCCAGATAAAGGCTGCCTCCAGTCCGCCGAATGCAAACAAATTCAACCATATTATCAGATTGGGCGGATCCAGTGCTATGATAAATATGATGATGCCTAACAGGGCGGTAATTCCCATACTGAGACGTTTTATTTTTTCATGGGAAGCATCCGGTCGGACATAATTTAAATATAAGTCTTTTACGATTGCGGAACTGACTAGAAGCAGCAACGAATCAACCGTCGACATAATTGCTGCCATAGGCGCTGCCAGCACAACACCGGCGAGCCATTTCGGCAAGACCTCAAGTGCAATCAGCGGCATCACTTTGTCACCGACTTCAATTCCGGGCAAAATCGGTCGTGCAAACACACCGATCAGATGCATGTTTAACATAATGAAACCGACTACTACGGTTCCGATAATCAGTGCACGATGCATGGACCGGGCACTTTTATATGACATTGCCCGTACAGCTATTTGCGGCAATGCAACCACACCAACACCGACTAAAATCCAGAAAGAAGATACGTATGTAGGTGTCAATGTTCCTTCCGCACCAAACGGTGTTACCAGATTCGGGTTTTCATTAGCCAAGTCTGACATGATGTTCGGGATTCCGCCACCGGCAATAATCGTTGCAATCAGCAAAATCAGCGTGCCGACAAACATGATGATCCCTTGAATCGCATCGGTCAACGCTACGGCCCGAAACCCTCCGATAACAACATAAACCAAAACAGATAATGCAAAAATAAATAATGCGCTTGTGTAGGAAATGCCAATCAGTGATTGAATTAGACGCGCGCCGCCAATCCATTGCGCAGCCATTGCCGAAAATAGAAAAATGACAATGCTGCATGCCGATAGCAATACAACCCATTTTGACTGATAACGTTCCTTCAGAAAGTCCACCAGTGTCACTGCATTATACTTGCGGGTGACGATGGCGAATTTTTTCCCCAAAATCATCAACACAAAATAACCGGTCGCAACCTGTGACATTGCCAGCAGAACCCAGCCAAGTCCCTCATTATACGCAACTCCCGGGCCGCCGATGAAACTGCTTGCGCTTCCATATGTAGCAGTCATCGTCATTGCCAGTACAAAACCACCAAGATTCCGGCTTCCAAGAAAATATTCCTGCAAAAAAGAGGTGGTGCTTTTGACATATTTACCTGCCCAAACACCAACGATGAAAATAATGATTAAAAATGCCACTAATGGAACCAATGCCTGCCAGTTCATGATTCATCCCCTTCCTCGTCGAAGGGAATCTCCGTGAAGGCTTTTTTAACAACTACTGTCACAAGTATTACCATTACAATAAATCCAAGGACGCAACTGTAAAAAAACCAAGCCGGCAAACCAAAAATATATGTATATTCAGCTGGATCTTTACTGCCCATTCCATAGGCGAATACAAACCACCAGACAAAATTAAAAATTACCAGCCCAACACCAATCAGCGCTTCTTTGTTGGCAATTTTATACCGATAATCCATTTTGTTAATTTCTTTCTTATCCATTTCCGTGCTCCTCCTTTGAAAAGGGATTTAGCAGTAGATTGTAAATGTTTGAAAATTTAGATGCGGTGCTGATATTTATCGAGATCGATTTGATAGCCGTTTGGAAATACAATTCCCTCCGCTTCCAGAGACATTTTTTGCACTTGGGCCATTTCTTCATCACGGATTGTGATTTTCCCTTCCGCATTTATAACCCGGTGCCATGGAAGATTGTGTTTTTTGCTCATGGAATGAAGAATTCGTGAAACCTGTCTTGCTCCTCTGGGATTTCCCGCGCATTTAGCTATCTGACCATATGTCATGACGTTTCCGCTGGGGATACTTTCTATAATTTTGATGACATCAGCAGTGAATTTTTCCATGAAGTGACGCCCTCCCCTTGTACAAGTTCCTTCTATATTTTATCATGGAAACCGGAATTATGAAGGTGCTGGTTCATCAATCAAGTCGCCACAAATGGCAGTGCCTTGGCGATGACAAACAAATCGTGGACTTTAGAGCCAAAAATTTGTGAACTTGAGCGGATTTCGAGCCAATTTAAGCCGATTTCGGTTGAATTTGAGCCGAATCCCGCTGTGCTTAAGCCGATTCACAAAAACAAACGCACCAACTCCCAGAAAGAGTTGATGCGTTCTTTCAAACGAACTACTGCAGACTGACTTTCAGCACAGTGCCTTCAAAGTCCCGCATCACGATTTCCTCCGAATTTTCGCCATTCGTCACGACAAGTGTAACATCCTTTTCCTGCAAAATATCTACCTGCTTCTTATTCAGCAGCAGTCTTCTTGGCTTTTTCTCATTGTAGATATTGATAATCGCGCGGACACCGTTATTGAGGGCACGCAAATCACTCGTGTGCACAGTTGCAGTTCCGTTATTATCTTTCGGCACAATGACCGCTTCTTCTGGCTGCTCACCGTCACCGGTACCATCAGAGGTTGTAATCCTTCCTTCCGGGCCATATGTGATTGGATTCGTTTCCGAGCTGTTCAGGTTTTTAACAAACTCAACAGTAGCTTCCAGATCAGATGGGCCAGTTATCGGATTTTCGCCAAGTTCACCGATTGGCGCATATTTATCACCTGTTGACGTGCCCATATAATTATTTACCGTCAATGTGTAAGTCTCATCCATATCGATTGGCGAACCGTCCGACAATGTGATATCGACTACTTCATTCGTTTCCGGATTCCATGTATAGTGGAAGCCGCTGATGCTGTAGTCCGGTCCGTATTGCGGTGACAGCTGTGCCTGAATGATTGGATAAAGATCCTCGCCTTTGATTTCAAACATCATAAGTGTGTTGCCGAATGGCTGAATATTGTACAAATCGCCCCACGTAATTTTACCCGCAAGCAGATCATCACGGATTCCGCCGCCATTCATCATCGCGAAGTCGCTGTCCATAGCTGCATTCATGCCATCAGCAATCAAGTTGCCAAGCCCGTGATCCCCATTATTGGAATAATCTCCGGTCAGATCCTGAGCATTATAGCCGACCACTTCATTAATGATTGGTGCGACCATGTCAGCGTATTTTTGCAAAATATTGCTTACTGCCGGGTCAGGTTCAACCTGATTTTGGTTTACAAACACTACTTCCGCTTCCTTGCTGACAATATCACCAGTTTCGCGGTCAATCTCTACATCAACATCGGCAAATGCTTTTCCGTATTCAGAGGCCTGCACGATTAATTTCCCATCGACCACACCATTGTTGACAACATGGTTATGTGCGGAAAAAATCACATCGACCTCATCGTCTACCGTATTGGCTAAATCAGCAGCCTGTCCGGTGACAGTATCACCACTTTGCTGGCCGGGGATATGTGCCAGCAGGACAATGGATTCAACACCTTGTGCCTTTAACTCGGCAACAGCTTCATTCGCCGCCGTTGAAGCATCGGTAAACTCGATATCCTGGATTCCCGATGGCATCACCATACCTGCTGCCTCTTGTGTGATAACACCAACAAAGCCGATTTTTTCACCATCAACCTTCTCCACATGGTAAGGTGGAAGGAATGTATCACCGTTATCTTTGTATACACAATTGGCACACAGTACCGGGAAGTTCATGCCGTCATAATTTTTTGTGCCGTCCGGATGCTCCCCACCATTGACCATGCGCAGCAGTTCATCGGTTCCTTCATCAAATTCGTGATTGCCGACAGTGCCGACATCAAACCCGATTTCCTCCATTACTTCAACGGTCGGTTCATCCTGCAGCAAACCGGATACCGGTGAACTTCCGCCAATCATATCACCTGCATGAACAATTAATGTGTTTGGATTGGTTTGTTCGTGCTGTTTAATCGCTGCAGCGGTATAATCCATTTTTCCGTACATATGGAATGTGCCGTCCCCATCCGGATCAAGCTCATATTCCTGATCAATTTTACCATGCAGGTCGTTCATGCTGAGCAGTTGTACTGACAGATTTCCATCCGGTGTACCTTCATCGCTTCCTGCAAATGTATAGCCATTTGCCTGCGCTGATGCTTCATCCCAGAAAAACACGCGCTTTTCAACAGGAACATCTGCCCAGTTTTCCGGCAGCACATATTTCATTGTATCTGAGTTTCCTACATACTTATCAAATGCTTCTTGATTATCGTGTGTCCGGAAAACAAACGGCAGTTCCAGCAGCGGATCGTCCGGATTCCAGATACCAAGTCCGGCATCTTTTGCTTCTTTTACTGCATTTTGATAGGTCGGGTAAACTTCTTCATTAAACGGTGCGATAAAATATGTTACCGCATAACCTTTCCTCACCATTTCGAGATTAATATTTTTCCCATCTTCTTTTCGGACAATTTCCGCCAGTAATCTTCCATAAGAATCGGTTGGTTCCTCGCCGACTTTTACTTTTACTTTGTCACCAGGCTGGAGCAAATCTTTCATATATGCTTTTGCTTCCTCGCCATGCGCCTTTTGATCGGCATTGATTTCATCCCTGGCCGGATCATCATTATGTGCCGTATACGTTTCCGGCGTATCGATATTTAAAAAGCGTACTTTTGATGCACCAAGCACCGGTGTTTCCAAATGAATTGTGTCACCATCTGTTATACTGGCAACGGTAGATTCATAGGTCCCTTCCGCTGATGGTGGTTTTGGCTGTTCATCGGCAACCTGAATATCCGCTTGTTCAGTCGGAAGTAACTGATAGTTATTATACTGGCTGACGATAGCCGTAATATCATACCATTTTTCAGGTTCAATCTGTGAAATATCAAGTGCATTTTCCATCACCCTAAGCGTCGTGCCATTGTAGTCGGAATCAATCAGTGAAATATTATATCCACCGCCGGCAGGACTTTCAGGGATATTATCAATGTAACCATTCACCTGGACAAGCTCACCTTCGTATGACTCTGCTGCCGCAGTGTTCTGAAGATCAGCAAGTGTAATAGATTGCGGTTCAGGCAGTTCCTGTCCCGTTTCGAGAACCTCAATGGATGAAGGTACAACTTCTTTCAACCCATTATATGAATTGAGTTCCCCGGAAACCTTTACACTGTCTCCTTCTTCCAGCTCCGGAAAATCACCTTGTTCAAATGCAAACAGATTGATGCCGCCTGTCTCGTCTTGTATGTAGGTTGTAAACTGCGCACCATTACTGATTGCATTGCTGTCAACGGTTACAATTCCTTCCACTGTCACTGCAGTACCATCAGGTAAATCACGGGCATCTGCAATAGTGTACATTTCACCGGGATCACCTGGCTCATCCGGCGGGTCTTCTGTACCTGCACCATCCATCGTGTGACTCCCAAGATAGGCGAACGTATCCTTGGTATAATCAGTCCATTCCGCTGCATCATATGTTGCATTCGGCTGCTGAACTGCCGCATTGCGTACCAGCGTAATATCCTTGGCAAATTCACTGTCATCACCGATTATGCCGATTGCATCAACCACATTGCCGTTCTTTTTCAAAACAAATGCATCATTTCCATTAAAATTAATTACGGCTGTGTTCTCCAAATCGGCTTCCGCCAAGATTTCCGCACTTGCATTCTGATGTGCGATTACATATACATCATTATGTTCCAAAGTTCCGGACAACTGTACCGATTGCGTCGGCTCTGTTGCCCCGTTGCTGTAAAGATCCAATTCAAAATCGGACAGATCAACCGGGTTCCCCGTACCATTGTAAAGCTCAATTGCTTTATTGTACGAGCTTCCTTCCACATATTCCGAGATAAATAATCCCTCTGCCGTATTTTCACTGCCTGCAGCTTCGACGAGCGTGGCATAGTTCATGAAAACGAGCGTGAAAATAAGCAATAGACTTAGTATCCGCTTTACCGTTGGATTTTTCATCAACACCCTCCATTATTACAAAATTATGACACACTATTAATATGGCACAGTGAAAACGAGGATACAATTAAGAAATTGTAAAATGCTAGTAAATTACTACTATTTTTGCAGATTTAAATGGAAAACAGTACATAATACCTATGAATGTCACATGTCATAAGGCGCAGTTTTTGATATTAAGGGATCAAGGTTGATTTAAGGAGTTCAAAGGTTGATAATTTGCCGCTGAAGGTTGATTTCTAAACATTGTTGGTTGATTTTCCGGACTTAAGGGTTGATTATCACCTGCTGATGGTTGATATGTGGAAATGAAGGTCGATTGCCCGATGAAATAAGGGCTGATGTTTTGGTATTAAGGCAGATAGATTTATTGGCAAGCTGATATGAAAAGAGCAGCCATAACCGGCTGCTCCCTATTAATTATGCTTATCGATTCTGCTTTCCGCAGTTGGCGATGCATCTGGTGCCGGTTTTGGCTTACGTGCCAACGCCATAATTCCGGCAATCAAGAGGAAAATCGCCGGTATCACTACACCAAGAACAGTCACAATGGTACCGAGCACTGATGTAATAATTAAAATAATTCCGGCAGCTTTCGGTTTCTTATTTCCTTTTAGCATTACAGCTGCAACAATACCCAAAATTAATGATACAACAGAAATAATACCGAAGAGCATAATTCCCCCCGAAGCCGTATCAAACATCGTCATAATATCACTTGCCGGCATTTGCGGGGTGGCCATTTCATTAGCAAGGTTTGACATAAGTTGCTCATTGTTTAATACAGATGCTCCAATAAATCCTCCCAATGCACATAATGCATATAGTACAACCCCTATAATCGATAACACAATTTCTCCTGTCCGTTTCATTACGTATTCTCCTCCTTTTTATGCATTCGCTTTTTCCATCAGGCTGACAACATACTGATCGAGCCTTTCTTTCATCATGTCATTGGTTAAACCGGTCATACCAAACGCTTCCCAGCCCGGATATACTTCCGGCGGTCCCACAAGCATATCTGCAACAGATAACAAATCCCAGTATGGCTCGTATGTAAATTGGGATCCGGCCTGTTTCCGGTATTCCGTGAGAAATTCGTCTGCAGCTTCAACTCCCCACAACATGGCAAGATTAACCCGGCAATGACCGACATCAACTCCACGCGGGCCCTTACAGCCATTCGGCCAATCAACGACACCACTGACGGAACCATTTGTCCATAACACATTCGCCGGATGATAGTCCCTGTGAATGAAGCATTCAGCCGAGTTTGGACGCGGGGCTTTTAGAAGATTAATAGCCTTTTTCCATGTATTTGAAACATTTGTCCAGTACGGCACACCAAATGAAGAAATATTATTATAGCTTTTATGAAGATATGGAAAGTTTTCGGCAGGAATGCCATGTAAACGTACCAAGGCATCCGCCAGACGCTGAAGCCATTCATCCATCTGCTCCGGCTTCAGATCTACCTCACCTTCAAGTTGCGTCATCAGCACTGCCGGAACTCCACAATGGTGACCCTTCTCATCATATGCAATAAGCCTCGGAGTTACAACCCCCGAATAATTCGCCATTTGCAGACATTCAGCTTCATGCAGTGCCAAATCAGGCTCTTCACTCAGCCATTCCCTGTTATCAAATTGCCGGACCACATAGGGATGAAGCTGCCCTTCTGACTTGAGTGAAACACTATGTAATGTGGATGATGTACTGCCCTTAAGTTGGTCGACTGATTCAACCACAGCCTTGGGATCCGTCTGATTGATGACCCAATCAAGCACAGCTGCCGGCAAATTTATATTTTCCTCCATACATAAGCCTCCCTCAGTTGTGTAGTACGACCCGCAGTACAAAAAGGTTTCGTAATCGCTGCACTTCTAAAAATTCCCATGACAAACTACTATTCTTTTGTTATGCTTAGGCAGAACAATTTAATACTATTATATTCACTACTAGGGGTGCCCAAAATGCGGGCTGAGAGGGAAGTGCAAATCAGCTTTCCGACTCTTATGGACCTGATCTGGTTAATACCAGCGGAGGGAAGTAGACTGATGCAATTTTTAACAGTAACCTATTTCAAGCCAGGTCCGTCATTGGATCTGGCTTTTTTTATCTTACTTCTGCATCCTGGTCCCATCCCAATAGAAAGGAGGGTTTGATTGAATCAAACACAATTAATAACGACAATGGCTGTCTTTATTGCAATTGGAACAATCGGTGCACAATTACTTCGGTTTCCGGCGGGTGTTGCAAAAGCCTACCCGGTCCAGCACGCCGTTAATGTAATGGCTGCGGTAACACTTGGCCCAGGACCTGCTGTTGTGATTGCATTCATGATTGGTCTGCTCCGGAACATGCTTGGTCTTGGTACGCTGCTCGCTTTTCCCGGTGGAATGGTTGGTGCTTTTTTGGCCGGAATTCTTTACAAAAAAACGTGCAAAAAGGGCATGGCGGCATTAGGCGAAGCAGTAGGAACCGGGATCATCGGTGCACTTATTTCGGTTCCGATTGCCAATCTTTTGATGGGCAGTTCGGCAGGCGCATTGTTCTTTTTGCCATCGTTTCTGGTCAGCAGCATTACAGGTGCTTGTATCGGCTGGCTTGTCGTCGCAAAAATAAATCAGCAACATGTATCACTCGACAATAAATTATAATTTTTAGGATGAACTGCTGGGGGCGCTGTTATGGCTGAGAATAGGAACTTCCTTTGTCCGGAGAAAGACTGTATAAGATTATTATCCTATTTTATTCACCGGATTGAACAAGCGATGTCTAGCTCCAGCGCCCAGCAACTGGCAAACTTCACACTCCTCCACTACGATAAAGAAGACTTGCCGATTGGTGAAACCAGAGGCTTAGTCGCACTTATACCCTTGTGGTGAAAGTCAACATCGGTTCGCTTTCAGCTCACCGTGTTTCCTTTATCTCATTTTTGGAGGAAGATCGGCTAAAACCGCCGCTTTGCGCGGCAACGCCGACCCACCCTGCATGGCAGGGCGCAGTTTGTACGTTGCTAAACGGGCGCTTGCGCTTTTCTTAATTGGAACCTGATCAGGATAATACCTGCGAGAGGGAAGTAGTTGCAGACATGTCAACTCCTATCCATTCCCCGGCAGCTTCTGACAAGGAGGCTATATTGATGACTTTTTCACAGGTTTTACGCGAAGAAAACAACGACGTTTTTCAGGCTATTTTTGATCATCCGTTTGTGGATGGAATCGGAAAAGGTGATGTTCCCGCCAAGGCAATCACCCATTACATCAAAGCGGACTTTGAATATTTGAATGCATTTATGCGCATTTATGGTATAGCTGTTTCAAAATGCGACTTGCGTGAGGATATGCAATTCTTTAATGAACAGATTCAATTTGTATCGAATAGTGAAATTCATCCGCATCACAATTTTTGCGATCATGTCGGTGTAGGTTATGACGAGCTGCAGGGGCATCCACTGCCGCCAACAGCTGACCACTATGTCAAACACATGATGTATCATGCACAACTGGGAAGTCTTGGTGAAACACTGTGCGCCCTTCTTCCCTGCCCATGGACATATTTGGAGATAGGTCAGGAGTTAATGGAAACGTACAAACCGGATCAAAATCACCCGTTTTACCCATGGATCAGCTTTTATGCGGATGAAGAAGTTGATTCAATTACCATGGAAATGCGCAGTCGGCTTGATAAAATTGCGGAAAACAGTTCATTGGAGCAACAGCAAAAGATGAAAGAAGCTTTCCGTAAGAGCTGCCAGCTGGAGCTTTCATTCTGGGAAATGGCCTACACATGTGAAGAATGGCCTGTGAAAGATGCGGTGTTCAGCAAATGAAGCAGATACCATGTGCACTGACCATTGCAGGTACAGACCCCAGTGGAGGTGCGGGAATACAGGCTGATTTAAAAACATTTCAGGAATTGCAGGCTTACGGAATGTCTGTCATTACATCAGTCGTTGCCCAGAATACAACCGGGGTTCAAGAAGTACATCATCTGCCTGTCAGCATGATTGAGGAACAGCTTGATGCTGTTATTTCCGACATTCCGTTTCAGGCATTCAAAACAGGAATGATTGCAACGATTGAAATGATGGAGGCTGTCAGCAGAAAAGTTGCTGATTTAAATGTGCCGTTCATTATGGATCCGGTTATGGTCGCCAAAAGCGGCGATCCATTAATTGCAGAAGAAGCCCGTCAATACCTGAGGGAAACACTTATCCCGATGACAACGCTTATTACACCAAACTTGCCGGAAGCAGAAGATATTATCGGTTGGAAAGTTGAAACAACGGAAGCTATGGAACAGGCCGCGAAACAAATTGTTCATGAACATGGTGCCGGGGCAGCATTGGTAAAAGGCGGCCACCTTGCGGGTAAAGCGGTAGATGTACTGTATGATGGTGATCATATAAACACCTTTACAGCTGAACGCATTGATACCGGTAACACCCATGGAACAGGCTGCACCTATTCGGCTGCAATTACAGCTTACATGAGCAAAGGTGAATCGCTTCCTGATGCAGTAAAAATGGCCAAAGACTTTGTAACAGCTGCAATTCGTGATTCATTTCCACTTGGACACGGGAGCGGTCCGACTAACCACTGGGCATTACGTCAGGAGAGGGTGCTGTAAATGAACAGAATAATTATTAACAACGTACGAAAAAATCAGCCATTAATTCACCATCTGACCAATCAAGTGGTCATGAATTTCACGGCAAATGGCCTGCTTTCCTTTGGCGGTGCTCCGGTTATGGCGAAAGCAGAAGAAGAAGCTTCTGACATGGCATCCGCCGCCGATGGGGTCCTGATTAATATCGGGACCATCACGGCCGGGGAAATTCCAGCCATGATCAAAGCCGGAAAAGCAGCAAATAAAAATGGAATTCCCGTTGTACTCGATCCGGTTGGCGTTGCAGCGACACCATTCCGCACCACAGCTGTTAAATGGATATTAAAGGAAGTGCAACCGACTGTTATCAAGGGCAATGCCGGTGAACTGGCACATCTTGTTGACATCCCCTGGGAAACAAAAGGTGTCGAATCAGTAAGTGACGGAAGTACTGATGACATTGCGATGAGGGTCGCTGAACACTATCATACTACCGCAGTAGTCAGTGGCAAAACAGATGTAATTTGTACTGGTGATGATGTACTGCATAATGATACTGGCAATCCGATCCTTGGAAAAATAACCGGGGCCGGCTGTTTGCTTGGTTCCATCTTAACCGCATGCCTGACAACCGATCACCCGGTTGCACAGCAGGCACATACCGCAGTTGAATTTTACGGGTTGGCTGCAGAATTTGCTGCAAATGGGCTGGATGTGAATGGACCGGGCACTTTCCTCCCCAGGTTTATCGATGCATTAAGCTTGGACACAAATAAACTGGAAAGGATTTAGACATGAATTTACGAAAATATCTTGTGATGGGAAGTCAAAACTGTGAAAAAAATCCTGCAGCTATTTTAGAATCTGCCATTAGTGCCGGAATCACTGCATTTCAATTCCGGGAAAAAGGAAAAGGCTCCCTGACAGGCAATGACAAACTAAAACTCGGGTTTACATTACGTCTGATCTGTTCCCGGCATAACATACCTTTTATTGTAAACGATGATCTGGACCTTGTGGAACCGCTCGAAGCTGATGGTATCCACGTTGGACAGGACGACCAAGCTGCCCGGAAAGTGCGCGCTGCCTTTCCGGATAAGCTTCTTGGACTTTCCGTATCGAACCAAACGGAAGTCTCAAAAAGTCCAATCGAGCTCGTTGACTACCTGGGTGCCGGACCGATTTTTCAAACATCGTCCAAGGAAGATGCAAAACAGCCTGTTGGACCTTCCTGGATTAAAGAATTGCGTAAAGATTATCCGCACTTGCCAATTGTCGGCATTGGGGGAATTAATGAAACAAATGCAGCATCGGTTATGGAGGCTGGAGCAGATGGTGTCGCGGTAATTTCAGCAATAACGAAAGCGGAAGATATTCATGTGGCTGTCCAACAGCTTTAGCCGTCACAGAAATGCCGGATAAATTTAATATCCACCGAATCCGGTACGGTTTTCGCCGGAATATTTCATTTTTCGCCGAATTCCTATTGAAATTCTTTTAAGCCCTCTTTACTTCTATAATCGTTGCGAACACCAAAAAGGTGGCATCCATTTTTGAAAAGATGCCACCTTTTATTGTTTTTATTCGATTATAGAAAAAAGGCTTACTGTTTATGCCGGTCTGCATAAACTGCCATCGCATCACGCATAAATACGGCCAAACCGTCGCCAAACTGATCAATATTATTGGTGAAACGTTCATCATCCACATACATTTGTCCAAGACCTTTAAATGTGTCAAGTGAGTAGTTACCCATTCTGTTCAGGAAATGAAACCATTTCTCAATGCCTTTTTGGGCAACATCAGAGTCCGGTTCTTCATGACGAATTGCTGCAAGATCTCTATATATGCCATTAAATTCATCCTCAAATGCCTTTTTTTCACCTTTGGACATATTATTGATTTTAGCATTTGATTCATCCACTGCCTGATCACCCCAGCGTTCACGTGCTTCTTGTTCATATGGGTTATGGCTGAAATTGAAGCCTTCAAACTTTTCCTTGTTGCTCATCGTGATCTCTCCTTTCGTTGCTCGTATGGTCTTATCAACAGTCGCGATCATTTTATCGAGCCTGCTCCGTTTCTCAAGAAGTAAATTACGGTGCATTTCCAGTGCTTCTTCCCTGTCGAAAGCGGGGCTGCCTATAATTTCCTTGATTTTTTTCAAAGGGAAGCCGAGTTCTTTAAAAAATAAAATCTGCTGCAACGTTTCCAAATCATGATTGGAATAGATCCGATAGCCTGAATCGGTTATTTGTTCCGGGGTTAACAATCCGATTTCATCATAATGATGCAGTGTGCGCACACTGATACTTACCAAATCGGCCACTTCTTTTACTTTCAACGGCTGTAACCTCCCTTCACTTATTACGATAAGGTATCACGTTACGTTAGAGTCAATACCGTTTATAAAAAAAAATAAAAACCGCTATTCAATATCCTGCACGAATAGCGGTACTCCATTAATTTTTCTGTGACAGTTCTTCCAGCTCGGTTGGTTTCGCACGATAAACAAACAGTGCCAGTATAAATGCGACCACCGCAAAAGCAAATGCTATAAAATAGACGAGTTCCACACCCGCAACCATTGCCTTACCAATAGTTAGCGGATTACCCGGATCAGCGGCATGACGAAGGAAATTGTTCTGACGTGCACTCATGATCCCGATAAAAACAGACACTCCAACTGCACCGGCAACAGGCTGCAAGGTGGTCATGACTGCTGTTCCATGTGGGTATAAATGTTTTGGCAGCTGATTTAAGCCATTTGTTTCCGCCGGCATCATCATGGCCGATACAGAAAGCATTAATAAAATGTACCCTACAACTATCATCCAGATTGGTGTATCCATATTCAGCCGGCTCATCATAAACATTGTTCCTGCCAGTACAGCAGATGATGGGATAAGCATTACCCTCGGTCCGAACTTGTCAAACAGCCCTCCCATCACGGGGGATAACAAGCCATTCAAGATTGCTCCCGGCAACAGCACTAATCCGGCAGTTGCGGCCGTTATTCCCAACGGTCCTTGCATGAACATTGGAAGAATCAGCTCAGAAGCAAACATTGCCATAATGATAATCAAAAATAGGATAACCGCATGTGTATACATGGGAAATTTAAATACACGCAAGTCAAGGAGCGGTTCCTCCAGCCTAAACTGCCTGATGGCAAAAAACACAATTGCCAGCACCCCAAGCAGAATTGGGCCATAAACAAATGGGTCCAGAAAACCCGAACTTTTTTCGCCGGCAGAACTGAATCCGTAAACGAATGCCCCAAAACCTATCGTTGAAAACACAAGTGACAGCCCATCAATTTTCGGTTTCGTCACTTCTGAAACATTAATCAGATGCCTCGAAGCGAAGAAGATTGAAAACAAGGCAAATGGAATAACGGTTATAAATAAATACCTCCAACCCAAATGTTCAACTATAATCCCTGACAAAGTTGGTCCGATTGCCGGCGCAAACATAATAACAAAGCCTACAATCCCCATTATTTTCCCACGGCGTGCCGGTGGAAACAAAATCAAAAACACGTTAAAGATAATTGGAATCAGCAACCCCGTTCCAATTGCCTGGATTAGCCTTCCCGCAAGCAAAACCGGAAAAACCGGCGCAGCTGCACAGATAATCGTGCCGGCAGTAAATACTGTCATCGTACCAAGAAAAAGCTGTCTCGTTGTAAACCACTGCAGCAGCAATGCAGATATTGGTGTCACAACACCCATCACCAACATAAAGCCGGTAGCCATCCATTGCACTGTAGTAACCGAAATATGGAATTGTTCCATCAAGGTGGTGAGAGCAATATTTAATAAAGTTTCGTTTAAAATTGCAAAAAAGGCGCCAATTATTAACGAAACCATAATAGGCATGACCTTAACATTTGGGTCATCGGCCAAGTATTCGTATTTTTTATTATCAGTTGTCATAAAAATTCTCCTTTCCCCTTCTGCATGTGTAACGTTCGGGAAAAAGCACAACAAAAAGAGGAAGACAGGGCTCCCTCTTTTATAAATTCATAAATTTAAAAGGCAGACAAATCCCGAAAACACCCGCAGCGCATACGCAGGGCTGGTTGCTATTCAGTTAGTTGCACAACACGGTTAATCGGAATTTGCTCATTTTAAAAAACCTCCGCACAGAAAATAGTGTAGTTATATTACCATGGAAACATCCAATAAGCAAGAACTATTTTTTATACCATTCAATGATATCTGAACCAGACAAACCAGCCTTTTTCCTTGCTTTTTGCCAGAAAAATTTGTCCTTCCGCATTACTGGCACTTTTACCTTCCAATTTAGGAAAGTGAATACGGACAAGCCAAGATTTTGCAGCTACGTCCGTTCCACAAAAATTAATGGCCATTTCATAATACACTTCATTTTGTTTGTCACCCACTGTTTTCGGAAAAGGGGTTGCTGTGATGATTTTCCATTCACTGTACATATCAGCATCGTCACCCTGGGCATAGACCTTTGGAATAATTTTTTCCAGCGCTTTCCGCAATTCCTTTTCATTCTTTACGGATGTTTGCTCCAGATCACCCGGATTGGGACATTCAACAGAACTTGCACGCACATTATCAGTCGCTATACCAAACATCATAAGCGCCAGTAAAATTATCATCATTTTTTTCATATCATTTCGCCTCCATTGTCCTACTATTCCACAATCGCTTCATAATATGAGACATATCTGCTGCCCATACGAATTTGGACGCTCAACCATAAACTAATATGGGGTCTTTCTTTAGGAGGGATTATAGTATGAAACATTTGGTATTATTATATTTGGCCAGTATTTTGGCAGGCTACGCACTAACGCTTGTTCCGACATCTGCCGTAGTAACACCAGCAATCGCGGATGTCCTTGCATTAATAGGCGGACTCGCAATGGTTGTTTTCGCAATCGCATTATTAGTTCTGGGTACCAAAGCCCTGCTCAATAAAAATTGAAATAAACAAAAGCGCAGGCGCCGGAGCTGGACGTGGCTCATTCGGTAGCCGTTCTATGATGCGGTTTCCCTAATTAAAAAAACGCTGCCATTCACCTCGAACAGCAGCGTTTTTTTAATCTTCTTTTATGTCTTCCACAATTGTCTCCACTTCATTACGCGAAATTTTTTCCCGTCCTTCTTTCAGCGCCTTTACGGTTCGTTTCGCTAGTGCCAGCGGAATCCTGCAAAAAACTTTTATTGTTCGGGTGTTGATATCCTTCATGTACTCGTCAGCTTTGGCCAGGTTTTTTTCTGTATACCGGAACATGTCATCGCGGACCCAGCCTTCCGGAACAAAATTCACCCCGCGCTCACTGTCCTCATCCTGGTTCCGCAAAATATTTACTGCCTGTAATCCCCGACCATATCCAATCGCAAGGTCGCGGTCCGTCTTCGTGCCATCATACCATTCCCAAATATCAGAAAGCATGACACCCACTAGCCCGGCAACATAATATGTATAATCATCAAGATCTTCCTTTGTTTTTACATTCCAATCCTTTTCTGCCCAGTCGGCCATTCCCCCAGCCATAATGCTGGTTGATTCTTTGACCTTCCCGACGATACCCTCCGGACAAATTTCAAGCCAGTCACCAAGCCTCCGCGTTACTTCCGGAAGGAGCTCTTCATACGGCTTCAGCAGTTCACGATATGCATCATTATCAAATTCACTTTGCAGCAGAACCTTTGTTGAACGAAGCAACCGCTGCTTGATTCCATTATCAAGTTCTTCGTGATCTTCTATTTCATCAATTGCACGCATACACAAATAAGCCGATCCGACTGTTTTTTTCAACTCCGGTTTCAGCAATGTTATCGGTATGTAAAACGTTCTGCTCGTCAGCTTGAGAATATGCATTGCATCTTTTTCCAGTTTCTTCGCTTCACTCAACCGTTACGCCTCCCTTAATTATTACCATTATAACAAAAAATGAATGGTAATAATATTGAAATGGGAACCATGTGGTAGCAATTATGTTTTGCCTATATTAAGATAGTAGCAGATAATTTAATGGAGGAACTGGCCAAATGTTAACAGAAAAAGAAAAAATGCTGAATGGGGAACTTTATAATCCGGAAGATGCCCAATTGGTAAAAGAACGTGCAAATGCTCGAAAGCTAACCAGATTATTTAACAAAACAACAGAAACGGAGCATGAACAACGCAGTGAAATACTTCAGGAACTCTTCGGCTCTTATGGGGGCACCATTGAGGTTGAACCTGATTTTCGTTGTGATTATGGTTCCAATATTCACGTCGGGGAAAATTTTTATGCCAACTTTAATTGTGTCATCCTTGATGTCTGCGAAGTACGCATCGGCGACAATTGCATGATGGCCCCGGGGGTACATATCTATACTGCAACACATCCATCTAATCCGCATAAACGAAATTCCGGCATCGAATATGGAAAACCGATAATCATCGGGAATAATGTATGGATTGGCGGCAGCGCAGTAATTAATCCGGGTGTCAGTATCGGCAATAATGCAGTTATTGCTTCAGGGGCTGTTGTCACAAAAGATGTCCCGGATAATGTTGTAGTCGGCGGAAATCCTGCAAAAGTACTCAGGCAATTAGATGTTGAATAGGAGAAGTGAAGGCTGGGACAAAAGTGTTTTTTCAAAGTAGAATTACACGTTTTTGATATGTTCCAGCCTTAGTTCTAATAACCTTATCTTTTGCCAAACAGGGCCATAGCTAAAAACCCAACTCCTACTCCAATCAAACTGCCTGCTGCAGCATTACCAAACAGCATTCCGATACCGACCCCAAGCACAACGCAACCAGTAAAGGCAATTCCCCCGCGCTCATAGTTCATTTTTGCCCTCCTCTCCGACAGCCTATATTTCAAATTCGATATTTTTCGATAAAATCCTCTTTAGCCCCTTGGGAATCCTTATACATGTATTTAAAAAAGATACAATTCGTCTGCAAACCTATTTTTTGCTAAAATAACCTTTAAGGAATGGAGGGGTCAAATTGAAAGTTTATGTCGATGCTGATGCATGCCCGGTAAAGGACACGATTATTTCCATTGCAGCAGAATATGAGCTGCCGGTTGTGATCGTCAAAAGTTTTGCACACTTTTCACCCAATGACGAACAGCCCGGGGTCAAAACCATATACGTTGATACCGGCGCGGAAGCTGCAGATTATCGGATCATGAAACTGACAGAACGCGGTGATATGATTATTACCCAGGACTACGGTTTGGCATCGTTGGGACTTGCCAAAGGGTGTTCCGTCCTGCATCACAAGGGGTTCGCATACACAAATGACAACATTGATCAGCTCCTGCAGACACGCTATTTAAGTGCAATGGCACGGAAAAGCGGAAAACGCACCAAAGGACCGAAAGCATTCTCCTCTGAAGATGAACAAAAATTCATCAGACTTTTCCGGAAAACCATTGAAGAGACCATTTGATTTCAGGTAACTATTTGGGCTTTTCATTTAGACGGAATTTCGGCGGATATATTTCCTATTCCGGGTGATCCTGACAAACCATCAACATGTTGCCATCCGGATCTTTAAACACAAACCAGTGATTATCCATTACTTCGGTGACGACTTCCACATCATTATCACGCATAAACTGATAAGAAGCATTTACATCATCGGTTGCCAATTGGATAGCTGGCACATTCAGAGGGGAGATGTTTCCATGCTCGTCGCGCCACATTGGCATCTGATCCAAAATCATTCCCGTGCCTTCCATTTTTGCGATGAAAAGGTGATTAAACATCACCTCACCGTCCTCAATGCCGAGCATCCTGGAGTACCACTCCTTAGACTTTTCAATGTCTCTTACCGGAATAAATACAGTCGTTACTTTGTTTTTAATTGGGCTTTTCATTGAAATGACCTCCACATCTATTTCGTATGTTTTTTATTCAACATTTTTCGAAATAGTCCTGCAAGATCATGAAAAACTTTTCTGGGACCTGGCTGCAAACCTTGGGATACCTACCACAAGAAAAACACCTCCAATACTTATTAGAGCTGCTTCGACATCATCATAATTTCCTGACTGTAAAATTGTCCTGCAGTACCGCCCAGTTTTGCGGAAATGCATTGCCAAGCACCCAATAACTCGGTCCCCGCAAATTGTATTCCTTTATGAGATCATATTTTGCTTGCATGCTGCGGGCATCTTCAAACCATACCTCATGGCGCTGCCCGGTTTCATCCGTATAGTGAAAAAACGGTGCCTGATACGTTTCATTATATTCAATCGGCACGCCATGCTGCACCGCAAGTTGTACTGCATCCTGAGGACTGACGGTACGTGCTGTTGTTCCCTCCACCCATGGAATTTTCCAGTCCCGGCCGTAGAGTGGAACCCCCATCATAACTTTTTCACTTGGGACGACCGATACCACGAAGTCAAGCACATCCCGGACCTCATTAATTGGTGCGATTGCCCAAGGTCTTCCGCCGGCCCATCCCCACTCATATGTCATCGACACAATAAAATCAACTATTTCCCCTTGTGTCTGATAATCATGTGCCTCATAAAGCAACCCTGATTGTTCGGCACTTTCCTTTGGTGCTAGTGCAGTGGAAACCAGAAATTCCGGATGCAGCCGTTCCACAACGCGTCGTAAAAAGTTATTATAATTCTCCCTGTCTTCCGGATATACATACTCAAAGTCAAAATTAACACCAGCATAGCCCTTTTCCTGCATAATTGCCAGCAGATTATCGATCAATGTCTCCTGGATATCGGGATTCCGGAGAACGGACGCTGCCAAATCAGAACTGAACCCTTCTTCTTCGGTGAAATTCGTTACAACTAGTAATGGCGCTGTATTCGTTTGATGGGCCGCATCCAGCACTGGAGTTTCCTGAATCTCTTCAAGTGAACCATCAGCATTCACGTGGTATGAAAATGGGGCCAAATAGGTGAAATTTCTGCCCAATGCCAAAACACTTCGTCTGCTGCGGTCATCAAACCGTGTCGTATACGCATTCACTTCCGTAACCGGTCTTTCCGGAGCAGGAATTCGCAGGTTTTGACCGGGATAAATCAGTCCGGGTTCCGCCATATCATTTGCCTGAAGTATGGAATCAACGGAAACACCATATCGCCGGGAAATTGACCAAACCGTCTCTCCGGGATTAACTGTATGTGTAAAATAAGGAAGTTCCAGTACTTCACCGATATAGATAATCCCTGAACTGATATTATTTGCTTGTGCAAGCTCTGTAATTGATACATCAAACATGGCAGCGATCCGCGCCAGCGTGTCACCATTTTGAACAACATACTCCCGTCCTGGTTCTGGAATGACAAGGGACTGGCCGATGACTAGCTGATTCGGATTATCCAATTCATTGGCAAGAGAGATTTGGCTTATATCTGTACCGAACTTCTGTGCAATAAGCCAAAGTGTATCACCGCTTTTCACTACATAAATTTCCATTTTTTCTCCTCCAATTTGCATTTCTACATACCATCCTATTCAATAGGTGATTGTCCTAGTAACAAATTGGGGAGAAATCGATTATTTTTCCTGCACATTCGTTAAAACAACCCTGCTTTTTGGAATCGGCGGCATTCGGACAAGATTGAAGTTCAGATTTTGTTCAGGTATTTTATATGACATATGACTCGCCAGAAAATGAAGACTCACTTTCATCACTTCCACCGTTATCCATTCACCTGCACACCGATGACCGAAATTATAATTACCGCCACCCTGAGGAATAAAATCAAACAGATTTCCGTCCCATTCCGCAAAACGCTCCGGTGAGAATGAGTATGGATTATTCCAAAGTTCCTGGTCATGGTTGGTTCCATAAATATCCAGCAATACCAGCGTCCCCTTTGTAAATGCATGTCCATTCCACTCAAAATTGTTCCGCACCCGTGCACCCAAAAATGGACCAAACGGATAATATCTGCGAACTTCCTGCACAAAGTATTGGTTGTAGGAATCATCATTTTTCTGTAATTTCGCCGTTTGTTCCGGGAACCGATGCATTGCCAATGCACCAAATGTCACATATCTGGCGATTGCAACGATTGGACGTAAAATATTAATTAGCTCGACAGCCGCCATTTGTGTGCTCATAAGACTTCCATCCAGGTTTCGATGCCATGCCATCTTATACAATGCTGTATGCTCATTGGGATGCAGCCTGCCGCCCCGAACCTGCCAAATTATTTTCCGGATCCATCCTTCTGTCCGGTTTCGGGCAACCCTTCCCTTCCAATGTCTGAGTCCAACCGCTCCAAATGCATCAATCATTGCGGAAAGATCAGCTGTTCGCAGATCAAGTTCCTTTGCCCATAATGGCACTCCCGCCCAGTTACACGCAGCCCGGCACATTATTTTCCGCGCCTCATCAAACAGCCTGATTTGATCCCGGTCAACCCAGTCATTCAGCCCGATGTTCCATTGTTTCGCGATAATTTCTTTCAGCTCCTTAATATGTTCCGGAGTCATCAAGTCCATAAATAATGCCTTTCGGTGTGTGTGCTTCTCACCATCCATCGTCTGAACA
Source organism: Virgibacillus siamensis (assembly GCF_900162695.1). NCBI lineage: Bacteria > Bacillati > Bacillota > Bacilli > Caryophanales > Bacillaceae > Virgibacillus > Virgibacillus siamensis. The sequence goes on along the minus strand of NZ_FUIH01000006.1, from coordinate 60,872 downwards.
CCGTTTTTTCCGAACAGTGATTGCTGAATCCGGCGTGGTGCAGCACCCTTTCGCCGGAATTTTTCATTGTCATAGAAAACCTTTGCTGCCTCTTTGCCGCCGATACAAACCACCTTCTGCCCCAGCAGACGGGTCTGGAAAATATCTGAATGAAAACGTCTGCGCCGGTTGGGAATATACGTATAACCTTCTTTTAAAAGATCCAGGGTATGATCCAGTCCCGGTTCATATGGTATGGTCATAAAGCGTCTCCTCCATAAAACATGTTAGTATTCTTTTTCCTAAATACAGGGGAATTATTCCTTGTTTGTTTCCAAATATTTTTCAGATATAATTAACATGAGGTGAGCATATGGCACGCGAACGAAAATTTACCAAAGATGATCTATTCCAGGCTGCCAGGGATATCCTGCTTGATTTTGGTTATGAAGGATTTACATTCAGCCTTCTTGCTGAAAAGCTGCATATATCCAGAGGAGCCATCTATAAATATTATAAAAATAAAGATGAACTGGTCATAGACTATATGCTGTTTCATATGCATCATTTCATGGAGGATTTAAAGGGAATGGAAACGTACTCCAGCTTCAAGGGGCAATTTGATTTCCTGATTGAGGTCTTGTATAAGCATAGTAAAATTCATCAAATTTTAAGAGCATCCCATCATATACCTGCACAAACAAATCAATATACCGACAAAAGTAAAAACCGTCTTGATGAAATGCATCATAAGCTGTATGCACAATTACAGACATTTCTTAATAAGGGACGGAAGGAAAACATATTAAAACCGCAAATCAGCGATGACCTGATTTTAGTATTTATTTTTCAATTGGTGGAGGTCCCCAATCATTCCGGCATCTCCCGAGGGGAATGGATTGACCAGGTAACTGAAATTTTACGTCATGGAATGTTCACAAAATTATAATTGACACATGTGTTACTTTCATAAATACTTAAAGTGACACACGTGTAACTTTAACTGATTTAAAAGGGAGATGAATGAATGAGACGTTTGTTACAATCTTTAACCGATCGCATAACAACCAAAAAAGGTACTTGGATAACACTTTCCATCTGGCTGATTGGAACATTGCTTTTGGCGGTTTTTGCTCCCGGTGCAAAAGACTATGAAGTTTCCAGCCTGCAATCTTTGCCGGATGATGCACAGTCCGTCATAAGCCAGAAGAAAGTGGATACGTATTTTGATAACAATGACGGATTACCGGCAATACTTGTTTTTCAGGCAGAGAAGGGAAAAATCAAACAATCCGCCGTTTCAGATTTTCTACAAACAGTACAACAGGAAGATATTCATGGCGTAAAGAACATAGTGCTGTTCGGTAAATTGCCTCCACAAGCATTAAAGCAATTCTATTCCGAAGATAAAACAACCGCACTAATACCGTTGACATTTAATTCATCACTGGAGACGGAAGAAATAAAAACAGCTCTTGAAGATATTTACGCCATTGCTGATGATCATGATAACCTCACCTTAACCATAACCGGTCCTGCAGCAATCAGCGCAGATACACTGGACTTATTTTCACAAGCGGATATTGTACTGCTCCTTTCAACTGTTGGAATCATTCTTGTATTATTGGTTGTCATCTACCGGTCACCCTTCCTCGCACTGATTCCGTTGCTTGCAGCGGCATTTGTGTATGAAGTGGTCAACCAGGTACTCGGACTGATGGGAAAAGCTGGTCTTGTTCTCAGCCAGCAATCCCTGTCCATTATGACAATCCTGTTATTTGCAGCAGTGATTGATTATTCCTTGTTCGTTTTCTCGCGTTACAGAGAGGAACTGAAACAACACGAAAATAAATATGAATCCATGAAACTGGCAATGCACGGAACCGGCATTCCGCTACTGTATTCGGGTGGCACGGTTCTTGCGGCAATGCTTGTACTGTTTTTTGCGGAATTTGGAGATTACAGGAACTTTGCTCCAATTTTCAGCACGACCATCGTTGTCGTACTGCTCGCATCCTTAACACTGGTACCAGCACTGTTCACGCTGTTCGGCCGAAAATCATTCTGGCCGAAAGTACCGCGCGTTGGGGATGAAACTGTTCAGAAAAGTTCATTATGGAGCAAAGTTGGCCGGTTTGTGACTGGTAAACCTGTCCTGTCCGTAGTCATTATTGGAGCCTTTCTTCTGTTATCAGCGTCCAACCTGTTCAATCTGCAATATGAATTCAACACAATGAAATCTTTTCCGGAAGATATGCCTTCCAGACAGGGGTATGAAATCCTTGAGGAAAAGTTTGATGCCGGTGATTTGGCACCAACAACTGTCCTTTTGGAGTCTGATGAAGCAGTAGGCAAAGATGAGCGTGCTTTACTGAAAGATCACCTGTCCGATCAGTCACATGTCAGTAATGTACGTCTGGAGAATATGACAGATAATCAGAAGGTCATTTCCTACAGTATGACGTTTGCCTCGAATCCATATTCGATTGAAACAATGAATGCTCTCGAAAAAATCATTGATGACGCTGATGACATTTTGCACAACAGCAGCCTGCAGGGGAAACTGTACTTCGCGGGGGAAACAGCAAAATCAGTTGATGACCGTTCTGTCAATAACCGTGACCTGATCGTTATCGTCATACTTGAGACTATTTTAATTTTCGGCATGCTCATTTTTTTGACAAAATCAATCAAAATGCCGCTGTACATGATGGGAACAATTCTCATTTCATTTGTAGCAGCGCTCGGATTAGGGACATTTCTGACTGACCTTCTCTTTAGCATTGATACAATCAGCAATAGGGTACCGCTCTATTCCTTTGTATTTCTTGTTGCATTGGGAATTGATTACAACATTATTTTAATTTCCAGATTCATGGAGGAAAAGAAGAAACATTCGGTTAAGGACGCTGTTCAAATTGCCGTAGCCAATACAGGCGGTGTCATTTCATCGGCAGGTATCATTCTTGCAGCAACATTCAGCGTACTGATGACGCAGCCAATTGAACTGCTGTTTGTTTTCGGCTTTATCGTAGCAGTGGGTATTCTGCTGGATACTTTCCTGATAAGAGGAGTACTGCTGCCAGGACTGCTTGTACTGTTCGAAAAAGAGAAAAAGTAATCTGAAGTACAACAACTGGTGCTTTTTCTGTAAAAATAGCTGAATATGTTAAAATCATCATAGTGGAATCCGTTTAGAGAAGGAGTGTTTACATTGAAAATTACGTCTATCGAGCCAACTCCGAGTCCATACTCCATGAAAATTAATGTGGATGAACCGTTGGCTGACGGAAAGACTGAAAACTATAAAGTTGATACTGACCTTACCAATGCACCTGATTATGTGCAGGAACTTTTTAACATTAACGGGGTGAAAGGATTGTATCGTGTAATTGACTTCATCGCCCTTGAGCGCCACGCCCGTGTTCCATGGGAGGAAATTCTGCCGGAAGTGCGGGAGGTGCTCGGCTCCACCGAGGAGAATCCGGATGAAGCCGTTGACAAGTCTAAATCAGTCGATGAGCATTTTGGTGAAATCAACGTATTTATTCAGAAATTCCGGAATATCCCGATGCAGGTAAAACTGGAAGATGGTGACAAAGAACACCGCTTTGGTCTGCCTGACAGGTTTATGGATGCGGTGATGGAAGCATCTGTTGTATCCGATAATATGTTAATGGAACGAAAATGGGTGGAACAGGGACCACGATATGGAGATCTAGAGGAAATTGGCCAGGATGTGGTCAATGAAATCGATGCAAGTTATGATTCGAATCGGGTTGCCGAACTGGTGGAACTTGCCAAGAGCAATGCTGCACCGGAAGAACAAGCACACTCCCCATGGAAGAAAGTTACATTAGAAATGCTCGATGCCCCCGACTGGAAAGACCGATATGCAGCATTGGACAGAATGGATCCAAGCATGGAAGATTTCCCTGTCCTGGACAAAGCACTCGATGATCCTAAGGGGTCTGTTCGCAGGCTGGCAACTGCTTATTTGGGAATGATTGAAGAGAAAGAAGTGCTTCCTTTTTTGTATAAAGCATTAAAGGATAAAGCGGTGAATGTCAGACGTACTGCCGGAGACTGCTTGTCAGACCTCGGCTTTACCGAAGCAATACCGGAAATGATCGAAGCACTTACAGATAAAAACCGGCTTGTCCGCTGGCGGGCGGCGATGTATTTGTATGAAGTCGGCGATGAAACAGCGATTCCGGCACTTCATAAAGCACTGGAAGATCCGGAATTCGAAGTACGCATGCAGGTGAAAATGGCACTAGCCCGTATCGAGGGGGGCAAAGAAGCAAAAGGTTCCATCTGGCACCAGATGACCCAAGCCGCAAAGAAACAATAATGAACGAAAGAAAGCCACACAAGTTTGTGTGGCTTTTCTAATTCGTTGGTGCAAAATTAAGGCGGAACTAAAATGATGTGACAACTTTGTTGGAACTCCGTTACATAAAGGGACGGTGTATCCCAATATTCGACGTGAACGTATTGGAAGCATTTTAAAAGACTAGTATCGTTCACAAGTGGAATGACGTTTTTACTAGTCTTGTGTTTTAGCAGAGCTTGAACCAGTCAGCGCACCGCTAATCGCATCCAGAATAGCCTGAAGCAGTGAGATAAGAAGTTCCAGTATTTCACTGATAACCCCTGATCCGAGATCTGCGGACACACTGAAGCCAGGCAATTGAACTTTTAGGGTTACCCCCAGAATATTGAGTGTGACAGGCGGAACATATAAACAAATTAACGGATCCGTACCGCAAAATTCTTCTGGCGTTTGCATGGCACCTACATTTGATGCTGTACACATATGAATTACACCCCCCCTGGTCATATTTAAGGCTTTTTCAGCAAAACCAGCATTTATCTCTATGATAATCCGGTCTATTTATAAAAAACCTTATGTTACACAGTATGTACTAATCAATAGATTGTAAGGGCAAATACAAAGGGCAACGGTTGATTTTTCAACAATCTGTTACGGTAGACCAGGTTAATAGTATATATTCTTGCAATCTATGTCTTTGAACTACATCAATACACTGTCAATTAATAAAATGTGAGAGAAAGTATTTAAAAAGTGTTGGGAAGTGTAGTAATCCAAGGGTAAAGATACTGATCCGGTGTGGAATGCAAACATCCAAATGTCAGAGAATCCAATGAGACACAAACTACTTTTCCATTACTTTGAAATTAATATAAAACACGTTTGAAAGGAGAAAATGATGTCAAATTTATTCGATCTAACCAACAAGACAGCCATCGTTACCGGTGGCGGATCCGGTTTGGGTAAACAAATGGCTATTGCTCTGGCGGAAGCAGGCGCAAATGTCATCGTATGTTCCCGAAAAATTGAAATGTGCCAGAAGACAAGTGATCAAATCAAAGAAATGGGCACAGACTCGCTTGCGTTAACTTGTGATATAACAAAAATGGAAGATATTCAAAATGTCATCGATAAAACACAGAAACAGTTTGGAAACATCGATATTTTAATTAACAACAGCGGAACCTCATGGATGGCCCCATTGTTTGATACACCAGCTGATAAATGGGATAAGGTCATGGGGGTCAATGTGAAGGGAACCTTTTTATTTTCGAAGGAAGTCGGTAAATTAATGACCAAACAAAAATCCGGAAAAATTATCAACATTGCTTCCGTAGCAGGAATGAAGGGGCAGCCAGCTTCTTTTATGAATGCATGGGCTTACTCAACAAGCAAAGGAGCTGTAATTGCCATGACAAAAGATTTAGCGGCAAAACTTGCACCATATAATGTACAAGTAAATGCCATCGCTCCCGGATTATTTCTAACAAAGTTAACAGAAGGGTTAAGTCATGTCAGGGAGCCTTTACTTGAGAGGATTCCTTCAGGCAGATTCGGTTCCGAGGAAGACCTGAAAGGAACTGCGGTATTCCTAAGTGCTGATGCCTCCAATTATGTGACAGGTCATACCCTGGTTGTGGATGGTGGTCTAAATGAAACCCTCTGAGTTTAACATTGAACTAAATGAAGATCTACTGAAAGAATTGGATCTGGATGATCTGTATAAGTCTTTAAAAGATAAAGGCGTGGAAATCGAAACGCAAGTCAATGAAACTATTCAGGAGTCTATTTCAAACAATAAATTAATCGAACTTTCATCCCTTGTTACTCCATTCCTCACCCAACTTATTACGAAATTAAAAGAGAATTCAGAGGTATTCTCCAGTTTGATGAATATCCCCACCAAAGATGATTTGGCAAGCACCACTAAATTGGTAATTGAAACACAGGAAAAAATGGATGCGTTGGAGGAGCAAAACTGGCAATTAATCGACCTGAATAAAAAATTATTGGATATGTTATCTCAAACCAGTGAATGGACAGCTCGAATGGAAAAACTTGAAAAAGAGCGCCTGATCAACGATATCATCTCGGAAATCAGCTGGGATATAAAGGGGTGAAATGAATGAAGAAAGCTGACACCTTGACAAATCAGGACAAAGAAAAAGCACGCTGGAAAAATATCGTGAATATATCCAGTGTGGACCCAAATCAGGAAGTAACAAAGAGAATACCAATATGGAAAAAAAATAAAAGCGTATTATGGTATTATCCTTCACCCTGTAAGAAACATGACGTTCCCGTTTTTCATGTTTATTCCCTTATAAATCAAGCATATATTTTGGATTTAGCACCCGGATCAAGTTTAATTGAAGGATTTGTCAATAATGGCTATGACGTGTATGTTCTGGACTGGGGAGAACCCAGATATGAAGATAAAGATTTAAAACTTGAACATTATATTTTGGACTATCTTCAAAAAGCCGTTCAACGCAGTCTGCGTCATTCAGGTGCATCTGAAGTTTCAATGATTGGTTATTGTATGGGTGGAACGCTAGCGGCAATATATGCTGCTATTGCTGATGAGCCAATTAAAAATTTAATGTTAATGACGACACCAATTGATATGAGTCATCCACCTGTTGTTGAAAAATGGGTTCAAGCTGTTCAGAAAGGTGATTTTGATTTCAACCCGTTAATTCGTGCATGGGGGCTGATGCCTGCTCCCTTTATAAAAGCCGGTGTCCGTTTAGTAACGGTTCCAATTTATTTTACCCACTATCTTTCACTGCTCCAACGATCCTATAATGATCAATATGTTGCAAGATGGAAACAATTTAATCAATGGACGAATGACCATATTCCGTTTCCCGGGGAAACACTCTGCGACTTTGTCGATATCGTTGCAGACAATAAATTAATCAATGGCGGTTTGCAAATAAAAGAAAAAAATGTAGACCTTAAAAATATTTCAGCCAATTTATTAGTAATTACCACAAGTGAAGACCGTTTAATCCCAGAGGAAATGTCCAAACCGGTCATGGATAAAGTAACCAGTAAAGATAAGCAATACGAATATCTGAAAGGCGGCCATGTTTCTTTAGCTATAAAAGGAAAAATGCCGGATGTTTTAGAGGAATGGCTTTCTGAAAGATCCTAAAGTTACTCAACCAAATAACTCCAGCGGTATATTACCGCTGGAGTTATTTTATAAATGTTATTTTTTTCAATGGAAATTCCTCAATCTTTGCAGAAACAAATTTTTTTCCTCCTCTTTTTTTCCATGTTCATATTGTTCTTTGTTAATGAGTTCGGCTTTCTTCATAGAATGTATAATATTTTTCCCCTTTTTAACACCGGGCATTTCCGAGACAATTTTTAATACATCTATCACATTACAACTGCTATCGGTTTCTAAGTATCTTGAAACACTTATTTCCTTTCTTCTCCCCACGTGACCATAATGGCATATAACTTTCCAATACTTCATGTTATTCGGCCCCATTTATAAGTTTTTATCCCTTACAGATGTATATTTTATAAACCCTGATTTTCTATGAATTTTAGATAGAGGACGCTGGCTTATACGTCCCCCTTTACATGTATTCTATGAATAATCCATGAAAGAATGTCGGTATTTGTCCGGTTTTTCATAAAAAAGGCACTTGTCTACCAGACCGGCAGTTTTTCTGACGTTGTTTCGTAATAGAAGGGAAAAATAGACTATTATCTATAACACGCTCATTCTATTTCAGACATACATTATTAGAGAAAAGGAGGTGTATATCGTGAGTAAAGGCGAAGATCTTAGTAAGATCTCGAATCAAATTATCGATATGCTGGTTGGTACAACATTAAAGAAACACGGAGTAGAACTGGGTAAAAAAGAGATTGACCCAAAAGAAAAAGAAGAAATTAAAAAAATGGTCGAAAATCTGCGGGAAAGCGTTGAGGCAATATCCAAGAAGAAGAAAACGGAAAAAAGTGAAGATAAAAAAAATGATAAGACTAAAAAAGAATAATATCAATCCAAATATAAGAGCAGTCGCACCTTTATGGACTTCTCTTTTAAACATTTGGCTTAACATTCTGGAACATGCTAAAGAAGATTCCTGCAAATAAAAAATAAACTTTCGCGATGATCACCGAACAAGATCACTATTTACCTCACTATAAGGGGGAGCCTCTGACATATGACCAATATAAAAATAGGTGTACATGCTAAGGCAATCACCCTTACTACTTGAATCTTCCAGCATATGATATACCACAAGGAGGTGAGACACAGAATGTCAAAATCAGGTTATGATAACCGCAGCAGATCATATGTGATAGAAAAGCGGAAGGCTCAATCAAAATCACATCACTGTGCAATGCCGGAAACGTGTAATTGTCAACAGCCAGAATCATGTTCGTGCCATCAGCAAGATTCGTGTCCAAAGGAGTGGAATGCTCTGGACCCAACCATGTGTCATCCTTTTGATAATAACGCAGATATTACGCAGCAACCAGATGCAACTTTAAATAATGTTCAACAATCCTTTGATTCAATTGTTATTAAAGACTCATGTGATGTTGAAGTAGATACAACTGATACTCAGGCAGCAGTAAATATTCAGGTTGCCATTCAAGCCGCAATTGCTTTGGTTATTAGCGTATCAATTGCAGATAGTGATAAAGTAGAGACAATAACGCAGGAACTAACTTCCAAATTAAAAACCAGCCAGGTGAATAGACAACAAACTTATATCCAAAATTCACGCGGTGTAAATGTATCCACTAGTGATACAGATGTTGCAGTAAATGCTCAAATTGCACTGCAAGTATTAATTGCATTGGTTGTTAGAATTGGTGTCCTGTAATATTTAGGTTGGTGTAAAAAAGAGGTAGGGGCTCCTCAAAGGTGACAACGGGAAACACTGTGGGAGACTCCTTACCTCTCCAAAATTTTGTGAAATAATATATCATTGAATTCGTAATTAGCTGTCTATTGTCAGGTTAGGATAAAAGTTTATTTTTTTTATCCTATTCATCATAAGAACCCATTGTGAAAAGATAAAACTCGATTTCCTATAAAGAGGAATCCGGGTTTTTTTTTGCTGCATATTTTTGACAGATTTCAGGTGTACCTTTACCCCTGCTGAATACGCCTCAGGCCCTAGACAAAAATATAGCTGTGGTTGCTTACATCCCTCGCACATTGCGTTTACGATGAATATACTACTAAAAATGGTGAGGGAGATTCCTGATGGAAAAAAAGGAAATCTATTTGCTGCTGACTGATACGGGGACACTTTTTACAAAAACAATAAAACTCTACACGAAAAATCCATTCAATCATGCGTCAATTGCATTTGACGGCACATTGACAGAATTATACAGTTTTGGAAGAAAGAATATCCATAACCCTTTCATTGGCGGCTTTGTAAAAGAAAATATACATGACAACCTGATGCGGGAGGCTGACTGTGCCATTTACAGCCGGTCCATTCCTGCAGAACAGTGTGAAAAGATGATAAACTATATCCAGAAAATCAAGGAACAACAAGATCAATATCGATATAACCTGCTTGGATTATTTGCGATTATCTTACGTATCCGTTTCAATAGAGAGAACGCCTTTTTCTGTTCTCAATTCATCGCTACCGTTTTGGCAGAATGCGGGGTCACAACATTTCCGAAACCGCCTTCCCTTGTTACACCACATGACTTGCCGCAAGTAGCAGGGTTTCAATTGGTTTATCGTGGAAAACTTAGTGATTTCCATACGCATCCAAACAAAGTGAACAGGCATATACAAAACACCACCCACTAACTTTTTTTCTTGAAAGCCATCGCACGCAAGATTTTCCAAAAAAATCCATGTGGTGCCTGTCACCTGTCGAATAGCTTGACTATTTTGGTGAGTTCTATTATCATTATCTTGAATTCAAAATAAACATTGCCAGGGGATGGTGCTATGCGTGAAAATTTATCGTTGAAAGCTTTTGTTGTGCTGATGAAAGCTTCAAAAACGGTTGAAGAACAGATTAAGAAGGATATTAAAAGCCATGGGATCAGCACTACGGAATTCTCCATTTTGGAAGCACTTTACCATAAAGGAAAACTCACTGTTAACCAAATTTGTGATGCAGTTTTAATCAAGAGCGGATCCATGACATATGTCGTTAATAAACTATATGAAAGAGGTTTGCTTGATCGGAAACCCGACCATAAAGACCGCAGAGTAATTCATGTGTACCTGACAAGTAAAGGCGAAAAACTGATGGACGAAATATTCCCGAAACACCAGGAAGTAATCGAACAGATTTTTGATGTAATTAATACCAAGGAAAAGGAATCGATGATCAGGATTTTAAAACAAGTCGGCTTACAGCAAAAAGAGCAATAAAAAGGAGCGTAATCAATCATGAAACATATTTTTCAACAAGGCAATGATGCAACGAAACCAACATTTCTCCTGCTTCATGGCACAGGAGGGACTGAACAGGACTTGCTCCCGCTGGCTGAAGCTATCGACAAAGACGCAAGTGTGCTAAGTGTTCGCGGAAGCGTTTCGGAAAATGGCATGCCGCGGTTTTTTAAGAGACTAGCGGAAGGGATCTTTGATGAAGAAGATCTCATCAAGAGAACGAAGGAATTATATGAATTTCTGAATGAAGCTGCAGAGCAATATGATTTCGACAGGAACAATATAGTAGCAATCGGCTATTCCAATGGTGCCAATATTGCCGGAAGTCTGCTGTTTCATTATGAGGATGCCTTAAAAGGCGCCATTTTGCATCATCCAATGGTTCCACGCCGCGGCATTGAGCTTCCTGACCTGTCAGGAAAGCGTATCTTTATCGGAGCAGGAACAAACGATCCAATCTGTTCACCACAAGAATCAGAGGATTTGAAAACATTGCTTGAAAATGCAGACGCCAATGTTGAACTACACTGGGAGAACAGGGGACACCAATTAACCCCAAGTGAAGTTCAAGCTGCTGCACAATGGTACAGGAGCTAACAGTCAAAAAGGCTGGGACATATCAAAAGGTGTAATCCAAAAGACGAACAATAGGGAATTTAGCGTAGTATATTTCCGGAGCTGTTTTTTCTTTGGATAAAACACTTTTGTCCCAGTCCCAGCCACTTTTAAATGATTATTCAGCGGCCACCAGACGAATCCTATTGCCTGAAGGATCTTTCGTAATGTAATCATTATCATCTTTCTTCACATCTGCGCCAATGTTTTCCAAACATTTGACAACCTCTTCCCTTGTCTCCCTGTCCGGATATACAAGTGTAAACCAATTAAGTCCAGCACTGTTTTCAGATGGAGCCGGTGCACCTTGTCCATTCCAGATATTCAAGCCGATATGATGATGGTAATCACCGGTTGATATGAAAAGTGCTCCCGGATACGTCGTTACAATTTGAAAACCCAGCGCATCCATATAAAATGGTTTCACTGCCTCCAGATCAGCAACATGCAAATGAATATGCCCCATCACAGTATCATCCGGCAGACCGTGCCATTCATCTTTGCTTTCCGCCAGTAAACTTTCCCCATCAAGCGGATCCGTTCCCATCGACACTTCATTTTCGGTCCATGTCCATTCCGAAGAAGAGCGGTCCCGATAAACCTCAATTCCATTGCCATCCGGATCGGACAAATAGAGCGCTTCACTCACATAATGGTCCGCCGCTCCAATCTGTATCCCAGCACGCGCAATATGCCTTAGAAATGCGGAAAGGTCAGCCCTTGACGGCAATAGAATTGCAAAATGGTACAAACCTGTCGTCCGTATCTCCTTTCGCATAGCATCGTCAGGCTGTTCCAATGTCAAAAGGGCAGTATTATGGTCAGCAGTTAACACTGCTTTGTTTTCCGTTTTTTCCAGTACATCAAATCCAATGACAGACTGGTAAAATTCAATTGACCTTTCCAAATCGGTTACATTTATGTTTACCTCGCCAACATAAGTTGCCGGTTTCACAAAAAATTTTTGCTCCATTAAGATAGACTCCTCTATTTTTAATTATTTATTATAATTTGGTTACTTTATGTAAGTAATTATACAAAGTACACTCGATTTTGTCAACGTGAACAGAACAAAAGCACAGGCTCCCGTTTAACAACGTACAAACACGCCGGACGTGGCTCATTTGGTAATTAAAACAACCCGGCGCTTAAACTTCACCGGGTTGTTTTAATTATTTATCTCCTTTTTTAATACTGATAAATTTCTGTTCCATCATCTCGCGCATTGCGTATTTGACACCTTCTCTGCCGACGCCGCTGTCTTTCCAGCCACCGTATGGCATGTTGTCAATTCGGTATGTCGGGATATCATTAACAATAACCCCGCCAGTTTCAAGTCGTTCCGCAGCGTAAAACGCACGCTCCAGGCTTGGTGTCATGACCCCTGAATTCAGACCATAGCGCGAGTCATTGGCATCATCAATAGCCTCTTCAAGCGTATCAAACGGGAAAATACAAACCATTGGACCAAAAATTTCATTACGAAATACCTTTGAATCACGATTCACATTCGTCAATACAGTCGGCATCATCACATTTCCTTTCACACCACCCCCGCATTCCACTTCCGCTCCTTCCTGTACTGCCTCATCCAGCCAGTTTTGGAGACGTTCCAGTGACTTCTTGGATATGACTGCGGTGATATTGGTTTTTTCGTCAAACGGTGAGCCGATAACAAGCTGTTTTGTACGGGTAACAAAACGCTCCAAAAATTCATCGTAAAGGGATTGATGAACATAAATGCGCTGAATGGAAATACATACCTGCCCATTATAGGAAAACGCCCCCTGAACACTGCGCTCGATTACCTCGTCAATATTCACTCCCTCATCAATGATAAACGGGGAATTGGAGCCAAGTTCCAAGGTCAGTTTTCGAAAACCAGCCTGCTGCTGAATAACATGCCCAACCTCAACACTACCTGTAAACGTCACTTTCTTCACATATGGGTGTGTTGTTAGTGCCTCACTCAGGACATCACCTTTACCCGTAATGATATTCAATACCCCGGCAGGAAGCCCAGCTTCTTTAAAAACTTCAGCTAAAAACAGCGAACTTAACGGTGTCTGTTCAGCGGGCTTCAGTACAATGGAATTTCCTGCTGCAATTGCCGGGCCTACCTTATGAGCAACCAAATTAAATGGAAAGTTGAACGGCGTAATGGCCGTGACAACACCAAGTGGAGTCCGCTTGGTATACCCGAAACGATTCTCTCCCCCCTCGGCCGCATCCATCGGTATCCGTTCGCCATAATTGCGCTTTGCCTCTTCGGCAGAAAAACGATAAGTCTGAACGGTCCGGCTGATTTCCTCCTGGGCATTGCGGATTGACTTGGCACCTTCTTTCGCAATAATTTTGGCACATTCATCCCCGCGTTCTTCAATAATGGTTGCGGCCTTAGCTAAAATTTTTGCTCTGGCATGTGCAGGATATTCCCTGAACTTATTAAATGCTGTTTGCGCCTCAACGATGGCTTCCACTGCATCTGATGGCTCAGCCTGCCCAATCTGTGCCAATTCCTCTTCAGTATGCGGATTTGTCAATGTTTCATAGTCTTTTGGTTCACGCCACTTTCCGCCAATCCATAATTTCCATTTCTTTGACATCTGTTTTACCTCCTACAGCTTACAAATATAATCCCCAAGTTGTTCGGTTAGTTTCATGTTTTCCGAATAATCAACATCCACATCTACAAGAACGATTTCTTCACTTGCTAATGCCTCATCCAAAGCAGGAAGCAGTTCATCCGAATGTTCCACCTTTATTCCTTTTGCCCCAACACTTTTAGCAAATTCCATAAAATCCGGATCGGTGAATTCGATTCCATTCGTCCGGTCAAATTCCTTCAGCTGTTTCCACTCAATCAATCCAAACTTGGAATCATGAAAAATAATTACTACAAATGCAAGTCCGAGACGCTTTGCTGTGACTAGTTCTGCTGCATTCATCATGAATCCGCCATCCCCTGTGACTGCAACAACCGGTTTTTCGGGATTGGAAAGTTTAGCAGCAACCGCCCCGGGAATCGCAATCCCCATAGATGCCCAGCCATTCGATATAATGGTATGGTTCGGTTTATCCGGCTGATACATACGGGCAACCCATAATTTATGTGCACCAACATCTGAAATTACGATTGCTTCCCCTTTTTCCGCTTTCTTTAAATCTGCAAGAATACGCTGGGGCTTGACCGGGCTGCCGGACTCTTCATCTGAAGCGTGCAGCTTTTCCTCAAGCTGGGTTTTTAATTCTTTCACTTTGGGCCATAATTCCTTTTGCTGTATACGTTCCGACAGTTCATTGAGTGATTCCTTTACATCACCGACCAACTCCGCTTCCGTCGGATAATATGCATCAACTTCAGCCGGCAATGTATCCAAATGGACTATTTTGTGCATTGCTTCATCATTCCAGTATTTGGGCAGATACTCGACAAAGTCATACCCGACCGTAATAATAAGATCTGCTGTATCAAATCCACAAAGCACATAATCCTGTTCCTGCATCCCAACTGTATATAATGTCAATGGATGATCTGACGGGAGGACCCCTTTGGCCATAAATGTGTTGGCGACCGGAATATTGACTTTCTCAGCGAATTTCTTTAATTCAGTAGCTGCATTGTCCCGTATAACTCCATTTCCGGCAAGTATAATTGGGCGTTCTGCACGTTTAATCAATTCAACCGCTCGCTTTACCTCACTTTCATCCGGCTGTGAAATGGGAATGGAAGATACCGGAAGCGGTTCTCCCCCCGTATCCGTCATTGCAATGTCTTCCGGAAGTTCCACATGCACAGCACCTGGTTTATCCAGCTGTGCAGTTTTAAACGCCTTCCGGATAATTTCCGGAATCGTATGGGCCACCTTAATCTGCTGGCTCCACTTGGTAATTTCCTCGAACATTCCAACAATGTTGACATGCTGATGTGATTCTTTATGAACCCGTTCCAAACCAGCCTGCCCAGTAATGGCAACAACCGGCGAATAATCAAGGTAAGCATCGCCTATACCTGTCATCAGATTGGTCGCACCCGGTCCAAGTGTTGCCAGGCACACACCCGTTTTACCTGTCAGCCGTCCATAAACATCAGCCATAAACGCTGCTGCCTGCTCATGAAACACATCGATAAACTGAATATCTGAATCAATCAAGGAATCCATCAAATCTGTATTTTCCTCTCCCGGTATTCCAAAAATATACTCCACACCTTCATTTTCGAGACACCGGACAAATAAATCTGTAGCCTTCACCAAAATATCACCTCTATGCTGCTGTTTTTGCTTATTATTCCATCACTGCAAGGGATTATGTAAAAACGACAGTAACAAGTTTTTTGACTCTGCAGAAAATATGGTACGCTTAACACATCAATTCACATTTGGCAGGTGAAGGCAATTGATTATCAGAGAACACACAAACGAATTTATTATGATTGAACAGGATGACCATGCCCATCTATCCGGTAAATTTCTTCAGAATTGGAAAGACAATTTATTTAACGGAAAACAAATGAGGGAATCAGTTGAAAAAGCTGTCCATCATCATGATCTTGGTTGGAAAATGCTTGACAAACAGCCGTTTTGGAATGATGCAAAACTTGCGCCATATACGTTTGTTGATTTCCCGTTATTGCCGAAAACGGTCTTCTATAAACACGGAATTGAGGAGGTCATTAAGATGGATCTTTATGCCGGGCTTTTGTGCAGCCGGCATTATACAAACTTTCTGTTGGGTGATGATTCTCAGGAAGCTCGGCAATTTGTTAGAGATGAGCAAAATCGGCAACGGGATATTAAGAAGTCTCTCTCATTTTTTGAGACAGAACTATACGATTTACATTACGGATACCTGCAATTTTGTGACAGTCTTTCGCTTTATGTATGCTTGAATGAACCGGGAATTACTAAAGCAAACGAACATCCATTTTTTCAAGAAGGGATACCCATTGCATATTTGCAAAAACTGTTCGGAAAGGAAACTGTCCAGGCAAATTGGACAGATAACAACACCATTAAAATCAATCCATTTCCGTTCGCGAAACCATTTATGATCACAATAAAATATAAATGTATTGCGAAAGGTACTATTGCCGAACAAGGTTTGCTCAATAGTTATCAGGGAACAATTCCAAAAACCTATGACGTTTTACTAACTGGAAAAAATGTATAAAAAACAAAGCGAAGTCCAATATAAATTTGTATCACCTATAAAATCAGTTGACATATCATATAGATAATGATTAAATGAAAATAGATTTTCAAAGGGGAGTAGCTTTTACAGTAAAGTCGTCATTACAGAGTTTAAAACTCTCGGCTTTACCGGCAACTTACGGCGTTGTTAGCAAGACCTTTGCCAATGGTGGTAAAGGTCTATATTTATAAATAGAGACTTTTACCATTCAGATTGGGTAAAGTCTCTATTTTTGCTTTATGAAAGGAGAAAAACCGATGGAGTCATTACTTTTGGAATATGGATGGACACTATTAATTCTAATTGGACTGGAAGGTATATTATCTGCTGACAACGCATTAGTACTGGCAGTAATTGCAAAACATCTGCCGAATGATCAAAAAAAGCGTGCGATCGACCTTGGTATCTATATGGCATTTGTTTTTCGGTTCATTGCGATTTTTCTTATCTCGTTTCTGGCAAACGTCTGGGAAGTTCAGGCAATCGGTGCCGCATATTTAATCTATCTTGGCGGAAAACACGTATATCAAAACGTGTTCAGTTCAAAAGATGCTGATGATAAAGATGATGCTGATAAGGCCGGGATGGGATTCTGGCCAACTGTAGCAAAAATTGGTATTGCTGATGTTGCATTCGCAATCGATTCAATTCTTGCAGCGGTGGCACTTGCCGTAACATTACCGGAAACACCATTGCCAAAATTTGGTGGAATGGACGGCGGTCGTTTTACCGTAATTGTTCTGGCAAGTATTGCAGGACTTGTTTTGATTAAATTTGCTGCCAATTGGTTTGTAAAACTGCTGGATAAACGACCTGGGCTGGAAACAACTGCCTATTTAATTGTTGGCTGGGTTGGTGTGAAACTTGCGGTCATTACACTTTCGCATGAAGATGTAAGCATCTTGCCTGAAGGATTTGCACACAGCACCATCTGGACCATCACATTCTGGACAATTCTACTTGGTATTGCAGTCATTGGCTGGTTTGTATCCGGAAAAACCGGTGAACAAAAACAGGCCAACGATGGAGCTTCATCATAAAAGACGAACCATTCGGGCGGGGTGGTTGATTCCTTCGCCTTGACGGTTGATTTTCGCCCGGTGGAGGTTGATTCCTTCGTCTTGAAGGTTGATTTCTATACAATGTTGGTTGATTTTGCGTGTCTGTTGGTTGATATCAGCTTTAGAAGGTTGATATACCATCTTTTAAACATAACTCTTTTTCTTCAAAATAAATATGGTTGGGATATTTGTCGATATTTCCCGGGAAATATCGACAAACCCTCTCACAATATCCGAAAAATATCATTAAATTCTTTATCCGTGAATATCCCGTTTATTGTAGCTGAAATAACCTGCAAAGATCAGTGCAACTGCTATAACCGTTAATAAACCAATACTAGTCACACTCATGTCTTCAACAGGAATTTGCGGGACATGACCAAATGGTGATACTTTCCCCATCCATTCAGGAAAATTGAGCATCTCCCCTAGATAGACAGCCACAAATGAATACGTCAAATACAGCCAAGTTATGCCGGTCAAACGTTCCTTATATCCAATTAGGAATACAGCCGCCCCAACTATCACCCACATAGCCGGAAAATAGACAGCCGCCGATTGATACAGCATTCCAAAAGCCAATCCGTTTTCCATTACAGAAGCTGCTGCTGCCCAAAGCCCAATCACAGCGAGCGACTGCATCAGAAAACTGACGATGATGCCAACCGCAACATAACAGCCAAGCAGTTTTGTCCGTGATACTGCACGACTGAGGAAATGTTCAACCCGACCCTTTTTCTCTTCGCCCTTCAGCTTCAACACTGCCATGAGTGCCGGAACTGTGCCGATCATTGCCATTACTGCCATCAAAATTGTTGCAAACTGCTCCGTCAATGAATACCCGGACTCCCGGTTAATCAGGTTTTCTGCTATATCCATTTCCGAAAAAAATGTTTCCAAATCACCAAAAACAGACCCATATGAAGCACCTATGACAAACATGCCGACTGCCCATGATATAATCGACGTCCGCTGTATTCTCAATGCAAGCCCTATTGGACTTTGCAAAAAACGTGTTGCATAATTTTTCCCCGGTCGTGAGGGCAAAAAGCCTGCCCCCAAATCACGGATTGCATTCAGATACAGTGCAAGCAGCATAAGAATAACCGCAGTAAAAACCGTCAACAACACCGGCCACCAATAATTATTCACATAGGACTGCGACTCCAAAATCCAGCCTAACGGTGAAACCCAGCTAAGTGTACCATCGCCTGTATCGCCAATTGCCCTGAGGATATATGCTATTCCTAAAATAGTTATTGAAAACCCAATTGTACCTCTTGCATTTTCGGAAAGCTGGGCAAACAATGCAGCCACGCCTGCAAAGAATATTCCGGTCGCACCTAGAGCAGATCCATACAGAAGGGATCCTTCCAAATCCATACTTTCAATGTTCATGATGTACAACCCAAATCCAATAACCAGAGCAAACAACACATTTATTACTGATACTGCTATCAATGTTCCGTTCAAATTGAACAATCTGCCAACCGGTAATGAGCGAATCATTTCAATTCGACCTGCTTCTTCATCCGCTCGTGTATATCTGGCCACGAAAAGTATACTCATAATTGCAAATGCAAGTGCTGTAAAAAGAAGCATCTGATTGGCCATCATTGCACCGAATGTATAGCTGTTTTCTGAAAACAGCGGACCCACCATTGCCTCCATAGCCGGATTTTTCATCGTCTGCAACATGGCAAGCCGATCCGCTTTATCCGGGAACATTTCGGTGAATGAAACAGCAACTGAAAAAGTCAAAATAGCGAGAGCTGCCAACCATATTAGCGTTCGCAGCCACTCCCGGCGAAAAATAAGTCCGGAAAACTTTCCAGTATTTTTGGTAAGTCCTTTTATCATTAGGAGACACCTCCATGATGATGGCTTACAGACGTCTCTTTTCCTTCATAATGCCGCATAAACAGATCCTCAAGGGTCGGTGGTGCACTCTCCAGTTTCACCACCCCAAACTGACTAATATGCTTCATCACCTTATCAAGTTTTTCTGTATCCACCTGAAAGGAAAGAGCATGTTCTTTTGCTTCCACATCATGAACACCGTGCATGGTTTCCAGCGAATGCAGCGGTTCCTTTGTCTCAACAAGTAAATTCGTTCTTGTCAGATGACGCAAATCACTCAAAGAACCGCTTTCTATTATTTTCCCCTGTCGTATGATGCCGACAGTGTCACAAAGCTTCTCCACCTCTGACAAAATATGACTGGAAAGAAGAATACTTTTTCCAGCCTGTTTTGCGTCCATTACACATTCCTGAAAAACTCGTTCCATCAACGGATCAAGTCCTGAGGTCGGTTCATCCAATATATATAAATCAGCATCCGACGAAAAAGCAGCAATCAATGCGACTTTTTGTCTGTTGCCTTTCGAATATGTCCGGCACTTTTTCGTTGGATCAAGATCAAACTGCTTTATCAGTTCTTCGCGCCTGCTTTTATGATTGGACCCGCGCAGTTTAACGAAAAGGTCAATTACTTCCCCGCCGGTCAAGTTCGGCCACAGATTTACATCACCTGGGACATAAGCAATCCGCTTGTGAATATCAACTGCTTCCTTCCAAACATCCTTACCGAATATCTGTGCTTCCCCTGAAGTTGCCTTTAATATTCCCAGCAGTATACGGATTGTAGTGGACTTTCCAGCCCCGTTCGGTCCAATAAACCCGTACACTTCTCCCTTATTCACT
Organism: Virgibacillus siamensis; assembly: GCF_900162695.1. NCBI lineage: Bacteria > Bacillati > Bacillota > Bacilli > Caryophanales > Bacillaceae > Virgibacillus > Virgibacillus siamensis. The sequence goes on along the minus strand of NZ_FUIH01000006.1, from coordinate 40,573 downwards.
TCCATGTTAACCCCATCCAAAGCAACAAATTTACCAAACTTCTTTGTTAAACCAGCTGTCCGCAATACCGTCAATCAGAACCCTCCTCTTATTGGTAAAAGCATTTCTTTAATACATCAAGATACCCGTAAAACTCTTCCCAGTATGGAGTGAAATCGACGTCCGTCATTTTCTCCCCCTTCAATCGTGCAATAATTTCATTCTGATAGCCATCCAATGCCCACTGGATCAATTTGAATGCTTTCTTCACATCAACATCTTCCCTGAATAGTGATTTGTCGATGTTTGCATACATAATATCCTGTCCCTGTTCCATTAATTGTTCATATCGTTTTTCCAAGTTTTCCGGTAAATCGGTATCATGATGAAGTAAAAATGTTCCAAGAAAATTAAATACACTGGGATTCTCCACAAAGCATTTCATCTTAATATGTGTGGCATGCTTAAGGCGCTTGATAAAATCTGTTTCATTCATATCGATTAATGATAAATACTCATGTTCCGTCACATCCAGCGCATACGATACCAGATAATGATACAATTCTTTTTTACTGCCGAAATAATAGAAAAGCATTCCTTTTCCAATCCCGGCATTTTTAATTATTTGATTTGTTGATGCACGCTCATATCCATTCTCCGCAAATTCCTCCAGCGCAGCATTAATGATCCGCTGTTGTTTTGCTTCATCAACTGATTCGAATTTATCTGAAATGACATTTCACCCCTTTACATCTAATATTATTCGACAAAATCCGGGTGGTGCCAGTCACTAGACCAATACGGTCGATTATAATATAACATCTTAGACCACCCCGGTCAATGTCATAAAGACAATAAAAAAGACTTCTATTTAGAAGCCTTTGTGTTTATTTCTGTTCTTTTTAAAAAGGTTCCGCCATGTATTTTTTTGTAATCTTTTTATGCGGGCTTCAGCAACATACCTGTAAACAGCAGGGTTAAAGTACATCATCTTTCATCCTCCTTTTCCGGATCTCAATGAACACACTTTATATGTTACTGCGCCAAACGCTTTCTGTTGTCGGCTTTTTGGTTGAAATTTTACATAATAATTATCGTGCTGATAATGCAGGTCAAATGCGACTTCAGACGGAGCACTCCTCCGTAACTCACGTTATCCGCTGCATACAATTGTGTTGCAATGGACATGTCCCGCAGATGGGACGTTTTTTACAGTATGACTTTGCATGTTCTACAAGCAGCGCATGAAATTCCTTGAACACATGCAATTCATACGTCATTCGTGCTTCAACTTGCCTTCGAAAATCGTCATATGCTGCCGGCATATCAAATCCGTAACGATCAAATATTCGTCTTGCATACCCATCTGCTACAAATACCGGTTTTTCAAATGCATATACCAGCATTACATCTGCCGTTTCACGTCCGATCCCTTTAATATCGAGTAATTCTTCCCGTATACGAATCCCGTCCAATTCCCTGATTTGCCTGACATCGAAATCATACCGCTTAAACCATTCCAGAAATGCTTTAATCCGTTTTGCTTTTATATTGAAAAAACCACTTGACTGGATCAATTCTGCAAGCTTCCATTCCTGCAAATGATACATCAATTCCGGTTCCATATATGGCTTCACTTTAATAATTGCCTTTTCCACATTGCGCCAGCTTGTGTTTTGGACAAGTATGGCCCCAATCAGCATTTCAAAGACCGTTTCCGCTGGCCACCAGTGTTGTGGACCGTAATATTCATATAAGCTTCTATACATCCAATCGAAATCCTGCATACATTCCCCACCGAACTTTACGAAATTTTTACTGTAATGAAACAATGAATTCATCATCCTATTGTATCATTTATGGTGATAGAATCATCAACATGGAGGTGCCAAATGCGGTTGATACGAAAAATTTGCATCTGTATTGCAGCCATTATTTGCTACATGCACCTGTGAACGTTTTTCCCTCAAAACCCTTCATACTTTTTTTCCCGCCACATCTGTTATAATCTATTATTAGATATAAAATTCCAAATTGAAGTTTCGGAGGTATGCATATGTCTATGAAGAAAACATTAACACTTGCCGGGTCTGATTCAAGCGGCGGTGCAGGTATACAGGCAGATCTGAAAACATTTCAGGAGCATGGAGTTTATGGCATGACCGCTCTGACATCAATCGTAACCATGGATCCTGCTGACAATTGGAGCCATGGTGTATATCCAATTGATGTAAATATCGTAGGAAAACAACTGGACACAATCCTGTCAGTTGGTGTTGATGCCATGAAAACAGGTATGCTCGGATCTGTTGAGATTATTGAACTTGGCGCCCGGAAAATTGATGAATATAAACTGGACAAGTTTGTGCTGGATCCTGTTATGGTTTGTAAAGGGGAAGACGAAGTACTGCAGCCGGAGAACACCGATGCCATGCGTGAAGTACTTCTGCCGCGGGCAACACTGACTACACCAAACCTGTTCGAAGCTGGACAGCTTGCACAAAATGGTCCAATTAAAACAACGGACGGCATGAAAGAAGCAGCTGTAAAAATTCATGAGCTTGGTGCTAAAAACGTCGTCATTAAAGGCGGAAAAGCGTTTGATCATGAAAAAGCAATTGATCTTTTCTATGATGGAAAAGACTTTACGGTGCTGGAAACGGAGAAAATTGACACAACATACAACCATGGTGCCGGTTGCACATTCGCTGCCGCAACGACAGCCAATCTTGCGAACGGACTGGCAGTCAAAGAATCGGTCGAAAAGGCAAAAGAATTTGTCACTGCAGCAATTGCACACGGCTGGAAGATGAATGAATATGTCGGTCCGGTTATGCATGGAGCATACAATCAATTCAAAAAATAAACTGACAACATCCCCGGGAAGTTAAGACCGCCGGGGATTTTTTATTGGAACATATCCCAGGGAGAAGCTTCAGGCGGATTCGATGTGAATTCCATCATTTCTTTTTTTGTTGGATGTTCAAATGCCAGCTTATGTGACCATAATGCAATCTGCTGGCCTTTTTTGTTAACATGCTGCCCGTATTTCTGGTCACCATATAATGGATGCCCTGATTCGGCAAGCTGCACACGAATCTGATGCGGGCGACCTGTTATCAGGTTAATCCTAAGCTGGCACAACGAATCTTTTTCCCCGATTACTTCATACTCCAGCAATGCTTTTTTCGCCTGTTTATGATTGGAACTGACGGCATATACTTTGTTTTCCCGGCGATCTTTATAAAGAAAATGCTCCAGACGTTTATTTTTCTCAGATAGAATACCGCGCACCACTGCCATATACGTTTTAGTGAATGCGTTTCGCCGAACGGCATCTGACAAACGGGATGCCGCTTTTGATGTCTTGGCAAAAACCATTACACCACCGACTGGACGGTCCAGCCGATGAACAAGTCCAAGATAAACGTTTCCCGGCTTCTGATAGCGTATTTTCAGGTCCTTTTTTAATAACGTGTGCATATCTTCATCACCACTTTGATCCCCCTGAACTGGAACATTAACCGGCTTTTCCACAACGAGCAAATGGTTATCTTCATATAAAATTGGTATGGACATGTAAAATCGAACTCCTTTTTCGGTAACTTTCCCTATCATAACATATCATTTTTATGTTAGTTCCATATACCCAGGTCTATTAACCTATTTATTTTTTCCTAGTTTTCCTTTAATCTAAATGTGACAATTTTTTGAAAGGGGTTACACTATGAATCGACCTAAAATGTGGAAAGTTATCTTCACATTCATGGCAATATTACTGCTTTTTACCCCGCTGGGTGGATATACTTCCAACGCAGCGTCAACAGCAGACAGCAGTATTGTCAATTTGCGGCTGATGGAGACAACAGATATCCATGTGCACTTGGCAAACTATAACTATTATCAGGACGAATCGACAAATGAATTCGGTCTGGCCATGACAGCAACGCGCATCAAAGAGGCCCGCGGCGAAGTTGAAAACAGTATGCTGTTTGATAATGGCGACCTGATCCAAGGAAATCCGCTTGGTGATTATGTAGCGCGAAACGGACTGGAAGAAGGGGAAGTACATCCTGTCTACAAGGCTATGAATCTATTAAATTATGACATGGCAAACATCGGAAACCATGAATTCAACTATGGTATTGATTATTTGAAAGAAGCAATTGATGATGCTAATTTCCCATATGTCAATGCGAACGTTTATTATGATGACGGGGACAATGACCCAACAAATGACAAGCCATTTTTTGAACCCTACAGAATCTTACATAAAGAGGTCACCGATACAAATGGCAACACGCAAACTGTTGATGTAGGGGTGATTGGTTTTGTTCCGCCGCAAATCATGCAGTGGGATCGCGCCAATCTGGAAGGAAAAGTAATTACAAAAGGTATTTATGAATCTGCACAAAAGTACGTTCCAATGATGAAAGAAGCAGGAGCCGACATTATTGTAGCGATTCCTCACTCCGGATTGGGATCGGTGGAATTACAGGAACGCGAAGAAAACGCGACCTATAATCTAACAGAAGTGGAAGGTATCGATGCGATTATGTTTGGACATGCCCATGAGGTATTTCCAGGTGATTCATTTGCTGGTATTCCAGGTGTGAATTTGGAAAACGGTACAATCAATGGGGTCCCTGCAGTTGAAGCGGGATACTGGGGCAACCATTTAGGCATAATTGACCTGAAGCTTGAAAAGAATGGTGAAGACTGGAATATAGTAGATTCCGGTGCTGAGGTGCGCTCGATCTATAATGAAGAAACTGGAGAAGCGCTGGTTGAACCGGATCAGGAAATCCTTGATGCGATTTCTGAAGATCATCAGGCAACATTGGAATATATCCGTTCCAAAGTCGGTGAAACAACTGCACCAATTTACAGCTATTTTGCACTTGTAAAAGATGATCCATCTGTGCAAATCGTTTCCAATGCACAAAAATGGTACACCAAAAAAGCTGTAGCCGGAACGTCATATGAAGACTTGCCGATATTGTCGGCAGCAGCACCGTTCAAGGCAGGCGGTCGAAGTGGTCCGGGTTATTACACGTATATTCCCGAAGGCCCAATTGCCATTAAAAATGTAGCGGATCTTTACGTGTATCCAAATACATTAAAGGTAGTTAAATTGAATGGAAAACAAGTCCGTCAATGGCTGGAAATGTCTGCTGGACAGTTCAATCACATTGATCCAAATGCTTCTGAGGCCCAGGCTTTGGTGGATACAGACTTTTCAACATACAACTTTGATGTAATTGACGGTCTCACGTATGAAATCGATGTGACTGAACCATCCCGCTATAGTAACGATGGCGAACTGGTAAATCCGGATGCACAGCGTATTGTGAACCTGCAATATAATGGTGAGCCGGTTGAGGACAGTCAGGAATTTCTTGTAGCAACAAACAATTATCGTGCCAGCGGCGGTGGAAACTTCCCAAATCTGGATGGCAGCCAAATTGTTCTGTCACCACAAATTCAGAACAGACAGGCAATCATTGAATACATTCAGGATAATGGCACTATTGACCCATCAGCGGATGGAAACTGGTCATTTGCAGCAATGGAAGGCGATCCGGAACTGACCTTCCAGTCATCCCCTGATGCACAACAATTCATTCAACAGGATGGAAATGTTTCCTATGTTGGTGAAGGCACAAATGGATTTGCCAAATTTGCTATTGATCTTTCCGCTGAAGAAACAGAGGAACCTGTAACCCTATCAGGACTTCAGGAAGATGTTGCAGCATTCGTTGCGGACGGTTCCGTTGAACATCCGTTAGCAGTTCAGCTCCAAAATAAGCTAAAACAAGCGGCACATCAGCTGGATAAGGGACATCAAAAGCAGGCTGTGAAAAAAGTGGAAGGGTTCCTGAAACACTTAAACAATAAAGCAATGGCTAAATTTATTACTGCCGAGGCAAAAGATGCACTGAACAGCAGTGCAAATGAGCTTCTTAACAATTGGAAAAAAGAATAATCTGTTAATCCCCCGCGGCGAAATACTGCGGGGGATTTTATAACATAAGGGTTGCCGTTACAAGGGAATGATCCGAGTAATTGTGCAAATCTCTTCCGTTTATGTTTATACCTGTTCTAACGCTTCCCTTATAGAGCCTGCTGTTATCTTCGAATGTGAGGTATTCCACAGCACCTTTTTATTTTTAATCAGAAAAATTTGCGGGGATTCATGTTTGATGTTTGTTTCATCAGCAATTTTATTAGAGACATTCCGGCTTTCAATTACTTTCACCATATAGCCATACAAATCACCTGAGGCGGATTCCAGAAACGATTGATATTCCTTGAATGCACCCGCACTGATTGGACAAGTTGTACTATGTTTGAATAATAATACAGGGTTTTCCATAGACTCCTGCCATATCTGTTCCAGTTCGTCTGTCGCCTGAAGCTCTTTTAATGCAGTCATAATTTCAGCCTCCTTTAATGAATTCGTATATTTTCATTGTAGTTGATTCAGGTAATTTTAACCAATCTAAAAAACGGACATCTATGTGATAGACATCCGTTTAATAAAAAGGTTACGCATTTACAGCTGTTTTTTCTCTTACAGTTTTTAAAGCGCCACTCCAAGCAATTACCTGATCGAGCATTCCATTGGCATTGTTTTCATGATACGCAGCCGGTTTAAACAAACTGAAGTTTTCAAAATCCGTCATAAGCGAGAAAGTGACTGCAGTCTGTACGTCTGCAACCTGCAATTCACCGAAAATAAGACGAAGGTTTTCATGTGCACGTGTTCCGCCAAGGCTGCCATATCCAACCAAGCCGGCAGCTTTATTGGCTACTTCAGGTTTCAAATAATCAAGTGCATTTTTTAAAGCACCACCTACTGCATGATTATATTCCGGCACAACGAAAATGTAGCCGTCGAATGACGCCATTTTTTCAGACCATGCCTGAATAGTAGACTCTGCTTCCTGCTGCTGTGATTCCGGTACCTCTGCACCAAGCATTGGCAGATTGTAGTCAGCCAAATCCACAAGTTCGTATGTTACCCCATCATCATTGCGGGCAGCGGCAAAATCGTTCATCCAATGGGCAACTGCCTCCCCGTTGCGTCCCTGACGTACACTTCCAAGAATAATCCCTATATTTAACATGTTGGTTCCTCCCATAATTAAGTTCTGTTAAAAAATTTAGTTTGAATTCAACATAGATAATCATAGCACAACCCTTTACTTATAACAAGTAAGTAAATTGATTTTATATAATTTACTTACTAAAAGTAATTAATTGTATTCTTTTTTGAATTCAATTGTGCTTCTTACTGTGTTAATCGGACGAACCATTTGTTCAATTTGCTCACGTTTCGGTTCAAGCATTGGCGGCAATGATAGTTTTTCGCCAAGTGTTTCATAGGGTTCATCCCCCATAAAGCCCGGGCCGTCTGTTGCAAATTCGAACAGAATCTGCGGTGCCACATTGACATACAATGACTCAAAGAAATGACGATTGACATATCCGGATGTTCTGAAGCCGAAGCTGTCCATCCGCTCAATCCACTCTTCCAGTACATCCCGATCTTCCACACGGAATGCTGAGTGGTGTACAGTTCCATAACCTTGTCGTGCCATAGGAAGAACTGGGTTGTATTCAACTACAACCTGTGCACCATTACCGCCTTCCCCAACTTCAAATAAATGGAAGGATCCTTCCTGATTAATTTCTTTAAACAGCAGCACTTTTTCCATCATTTCTTTAAAATAATCGAAATTGGCAACCCGGACATATATTGGGCCAAGACCGGTAATGGCGTATTCCAGTGGAATCGGCCCTTCTTGCCAAGGTGTGCCTGCAGCAACTCCTTCATTATTTTCATCAGAAATAAGCTGATAATTCTGGTCATCAAAATCTGTAAAGGAAAGTGTCTTTTTGCCGAATTGTTCTTTGATTCCCTTATGCTTTACTTCCAAACGGTCAAACCGCTTTACCCAGTACTCAAGTGCTTCATCAGATGGCACGCGGAATGATGTTTTGAAAATCTCATTGGTTCCGTGACTGCCTTTTGGTATACCCGGAAAATCAAAGAACGTCATATCCGTTCCCGCATTTCCCTTATCGTCTGCAAAAAACAGGTGGTACGTTTTAATATCATCCTGGTTCACGGTTTTCTTAACGAGCCGCATCCCCAGTACGTACGTGAAAAACTCATAATTTTTCTCTGCACTGCTGGTGATGGCAGTTACATGATGCATTCCTTTTATCCCGTTCATATTGTTCCCTCCATTTATTAAAGTGTTTCCTTATTTTTATCTTGAATTCAAAATAAATAATACCGCTAAATTTCTATGATGTCAATAAATCTGTATTTGAATATTTGGTTGAATTAAAACATGAAAAAACACGCCCGAAGCTGTTGAGAGCCTCGAACGTGTTTTTGTTACTTGCGGTCCGGGTCTTCCGGATGCAATGCAGTCGGCCGCCTGTTCTTTAACGGCATCGGTGACCGCAGCACAACATCACGCATGGAGCGGAATGAAAATGGAATAAACGGCCACAAATATGGGACATTAAGTGAATTCAGACGACTCAGTGCCACAACCCAAAGCACAATGCCAATTACAAATCCGTACATACCGAAAATTGCTGTTACAATGAGCAAAAACAGCCGGTACAATCGATTTGCCAGCGCAAATTCATACGATGGTGTCGCAAATGTTCCAATTGCCACCAGAGAAATATATAAAATAACCTCATTCGTAAATATCCCGACGGCAACCGCAATCTGTCCAATAATGACTGCTGATACCAGACCAATTGCCGTTGCCATCGCAGTCGGTGTATGAATGGTGGCCATTCGCAGCATATCCATCCCGAGTTCAACGAGAATGAGCTGCAGAATGAGTGGAACCACAATTGATTCCTTTGGTCCAATAAACGACAGCGCAGCCGGCAAAAATTCCTGATGCTGTGCAAAGAAAAACCAAAGTGGCGTTAAAAAGATGGACATTAATACAGCAAAAAACCGGACAAACCTGAAATAGGCCCCTACAACCGGCCGCTGTCGATATTCCTCAGCATGCTGAAGATGATGCCAAAAAGTTGCAGGTGTAATCATCACGCTTGGCGATCCATCGACCATGACAAGCACATGCCCTTCATACAGATGAACAGCTGCCGTATCCGGTCGCTCAGTAAATCTTACTGTCGGGTACGGGTTCCAGCCTCTTCCAACAAGGAATTCCTCCAATGTTTTATCTGCCATCGGGAGCCCGTCTGTATCGATGTCCTCAAGAGAAGTTTTTATTTGTTTTACTGTTTCCGGATCAGCAATATCCTTAATGTAAGAAATACAAATATCGGTTTGGGAACGCCGTCCAATAGACATATACTCCATTCTTAGCGATGGATCACGGACACGTCTTCTCGTTAATGCGGTATTAAAGACAATCGTTTCCACAAATCCATCGCGCGGTCCCCGTGTTACCCGCTCCAAATCAGGTTCGGATGGGCTCCTGACGGGATATGTACGCGCATCAATAATGATAACCTCATCGAGTCCATCAACAACAAGTGCTGTAGCCCCGCTTAACACCCAAAAAACTGTTTTATCCAAATCATCTTCCTTGGAAATCTCTATGTATGGAAGATATGTTTTCATTAATTTTATCAGCGGTTCCGGTTCCAACTGTTCCGGCTCCAAATCCGCCAGCAGCTTCATAAGAAAATGGAGGATTTTATCTTTGGCAAATCCATCAATCAAAAACATACCCATATCTTTGCCGGCATAGTGCAAATCAAGGTGAATCGCATCAAAACTTTCACCAATACCGAGCTCTTTTTTCATGTAATCAATGTTATCCTGAAAATCATCAAAAACAGGTTGTTTGGATCGTTTATAGCCTTCGTAGCCCATACTTTACCCTCCTCCATACCATTCTTTTCCAATGTGGAGGCAGGGTATACCCCTTCTAAACAGATTATTTTATTTTTTTGCCCATAATCAGCTGTAAATTAGTTTCGAAGAGTACAGGTGCATCCCGTTTTATAACTTTCCAGCCTTTCTTCTCATAAAGGCTGATGGCAGGTGCATTCTTCATGCCGGTTGTTAGAACTGTAGTGCTATTCGGCAAATCTTCCATCAATTTATCATGAAGCTTGCCACCGATACCGTTTCTTCTTGCTGCTGGAGCCACAGCCAGTTCAACAAACTCGAAGCAATCTGCCAGCCATTCCTCTGTTTGTTCTTTACTTAGCTGCCCTTCGAGTTTCCTCCGGTAAAATTGACCCGGCGTACTTTCATATCCATAGGAAAAACCAACCAATTTCCCCGCTTTATCCAATGCTTTAACACCGTAAAACCCCGGATAAGTCACGTGTTTTTGGATAGTTTCCATGACCTGATTATAATCATCAGTGGTATAGTCCGGACCTATAAACACGGAACAGTTAAGCTTTACCATTTCTTCCATCTGATCGTTTCCATCAAATATACTAATTTCAAACATATCCCCACATCCTAATAAATTCGATTCAAGTTATTGTTTATTATGGTGTAAACACCATCACCTTCTGCATCAACATACTCATTATTCCGGAAATACACACCTGTCCTCTCATCAATCCCCAAATTTATCCGACTTGGAAAGTAGCGCACAGCCTCCTTTAAATGAGACCCATCCTTCCATTGACTGAAATGAACCGACAAAATAACATCCGAAATCAAGCCGAGTCCCGGTCTATGTTGGAGTTTTCCATCCGGATTATCATTCGGTGAAATAATGCACGGATTTGAGCTAATCAAAGCACCCGCAGAAAAACCTGCAACCGGAACACTTTTTTCATAACAGTTTCTAATTGCCCAGGCAATTCTCGTATCCACAATATAATCAGCATATAAATTGGTATCACCGCCGCCTATGACAATCCCTGCGCTTCGTTCTACAGATTTACAAATTTCCGCAGATGATGTGGAAAAGAGCGGCAAATATTTAAATTCGTCTGCCCCAGCATCCATCAGAGCCTGTGTAAACACTGGCATATAGTCTTTCCAGTCCATCCCTTCCCGTTCGATGAATAAAATCGAAATCGGACCATCCGGGGAAACTTCCGTAAACCTTTTTGCCATTGCCGGTGTAAAAGGCGGTCCGCTTCCGAATAAAAATAAATGTTTATCCATTCGGCAATCACTCCCTTATGTTACATAACTTCATAAAGTTATAGCATTAGGATCCCCCTTCTGTAACCATTAATCTTATTTAACCATAACAGGTATAAAGTGCAAAGGATTGCCTTTTTTCAAGGAAGTGGGCAATTGTCCATACATAATTGTTATTTCGGCATAAAATAAGGTAATGAACAAAGCTTGATGTTTTGGGGTGAGAATTAATGAATGATAGTGTTTCTCACGATTTACTTTTAATAGTAGCTACCATCCTTTTCATTGTATTGGCTTTAGGTATTGGTACGGCACAAACACAGAATCAAGGGGGCGGACAAAGTGGGGAAGAAGAAGCTCAACAACAGCAGCAACAGCAACAATAATACTTCATTAAATTTAGACGATCTTAATCTAAGTCCACAGAAAATCGCTATCATTGCTGCCCTGATGACAGATGTTCTGCAAACAAACTCCGTAACAGTTGACAAAGAACAGACTGTCTTCGTTGAACTGACTGGATCCTTGCGAAGGAAAACCCGGGCTGACCAAATGGTTGAAGAAATGAAAGGGATGTCTTTTGGAGAAATCCTGGAAGCCTTAACTAGATAAACAGAAGGATTATTTGGAAAACCTAATGATAACCGAATAATCCTTCTGTTCGTACACAAGGTCCGCTTGGATTCGACTATCGGATTTATTTATATATCTCATATTCAGCCGGTTTCTATCGCTGAAAAAAAATTCCCATGAATACCTTGTGTTTTAATGTACTCATGGGAAAAATTATTTTCCCTCAGAACGGTTATCCTTGGATAATCAAGCATAAATGTGAAACAAAAATTCCTGTCCGTTTTTAAATGGCTCTTTAGCAAACTGATATCCGTGCTTAACTGCTTCTTCAGGAATGTTTCGGAAGGATGACGGACAATCTGTAATAATTTGCAATAGCTGTCCTTTTTTCATTTCTTTCAGCGTATCCAGTGTATAGATAACCGGATAGGGACAGGATTCACCCCTTAGATCCAGTGTGTAATCCGCCTGTACCTCTATTGACATGCGCTTCCCCTCCAATTTTATATTCGTATTTCTTATGATAATTGTTTTCCCGCAGAACCACAATCATATAAGCGACTGCAAGCATGATCAAGGTTGCTGTAATAGCACCGACAGGACCGATGGCAGATATAAGATTAATTTCCGAACCGCTGGCAACAAGCACTTTATAAATGCCAAGATGGTCCCACGCAAACGCAAGAAACGTTGCACCGATGATATTACCTGCAAAGACTGTTACATATAAAACTTGCCCCTCCATTAAACGATACATCATGCCTGTTTCACAGCTGGAAGCCAATACAATTCCCAGTCCGAAGAGTACACCACCTACAAATGTGCTCGGCGCAGCAATTTGTGTAATAGGCGGCATACCGTAGATGGCAATCACTATAATTGTCATCACAGAACTGAGCGCCATTCCGATGATAATTGCTTTAGCCATGACACCCCTTGCCATAATCCATAAATCACGAAATGCAGAGGTGAAACAAATTTGCCCCCGTTCAATTAAGATACCAAAGAATGCTCCAAACAAGGCGCCAAACCCAAGTAACGTCTGCCCCTTCGCAAATAATAGCACAATAACAGCCGCATACAGGACAGCAATAATACCACCAACATAGGCCTGCTTTTGTTTCGTTTTCTGCACACTTGGTTTACCGCCGCCTTTAATCAGGGCTGGTTTGCCTTTCCACCAGCGGGTTTGCACAATCTTGGATCCGACAAAAGTGCCAACACCGGTAGCGATGACAAAAATCCATGAATGTAACGAAAACTGTGGTACCCCGGTAAAAAAAGCAGCAAGATTACAGCCTAGAGCCAGGCGTGCCCCAAAGCCAGCTAAAACACCACCGGCAAGTCCCTGTATGTAACGGCGTTTTTGACGCGGAATACGAAATTTAAAATTGTTGCTCAACAGGATCATAATCAATGCACCGATGAACATGCCCCAAATCATCCATCCGCCTGGACGTGTTAATGTATTTCCGTCCATATGAATCATTTCAAAATAAGTCCACCCGGAAATATCCACTCCAAAAAGCTGCAGAAACTCACCCCCCAGTCGCGTAAACTCGCCTGTTACAGCCCATACCGCTCCTGTAAGGCCGAAATACAATGCGCTCAAGGCACCTGCCAGTATAAGCGCAACATATGGGTTCCAGTAATTCTGAAATGTTCTTGTTAAGATACCTTTCATATTTTAATAGCTCCTTTTAAATAGATACATGGATTTATTTTATCTGATTTTAAAGGATTTGACGAATCCGTTTTTAACGAGTTCACCATGAAAACCCCCTTTAGACAAAAAATCCAAAGAGGGTGAACGATTGTGCTTTAATTTGTGTTGCTTTAAATAAAGAACGAGATATCTATAATTTATTTATAAGGTTACGGGTGGCTTATTTTCCACATTTCGGGAATCGTTACGAATTCATACCCTTCTTTTCTCAACCGCGGAATAATTTTCTCCAACGCCTGCACTGTGCCGGATAAGTCCAGCGTCCAATTACCCGCACTGTGCATAAGCGTAATCGCCCCTGGATGGGCATAGTTCATGACATTATTGATAATTTTTTTAGTAGGAAGCTCTTTCCAATCATTTGTATCAATTGACCACCCAATACCTTTATAACCCATATCTCCAATTTTTTTGACGAGTTTGTCATTTAAAGCGCCATAGGGTGCCCTAAATAAAGATGTGTGATGTCCAGTCGCGCGTTCGATTTCTTTCGTCGTTCTTTTAATTTCCCATTTCATATTATCTATACCGGTCTTTGTCAATTGCGGATGCCAATATGTGTGATTTCCAATCGCATGGCCTTCTTCTACAATACGTTTCGCGACATCAGGGTATTTCTTTACACGGGATCCCAACAAGAAAAAGGTTGCTTTAACATGATATTTTTTTAAAACATCCAGTACCTTTGGTGTATATCGCGCATCCGGACCATCGTCAAAGGTTAGGGCGATGACCTTTTTCGGAACTTCACCCTGATATAGCATAATGTTGGGATACTTGGTCTGCAAAGGATAATCAGCAACTTTAGCTTCTATCACTCCAGGTAAGGCAAATTGGATAAGGATCAAAGCAGCAAAAAAAGATGCGTAGCGCTTCATGAAAAAAGACTCCTTCTAAAAAACAGTGAAGTCTTAGTTTGCATCATCAACTAAGTGATTATGCCCCCCAAATATGATACTTATTGTGCAAGGATTTATTAATTCGGTCGATTACTGTACTACATCATAGATACACTATGTGTAAAAATAATGGTTCATAGAGTAGATGAGCTAGCAATCACTTAACTAAATAAGATCTTGAAATTTTTGTTCTCCAAACAGGACACGCATGACAACAACTCGCTTTTCTTCTTCTCCAACTAAATAAAACGCGATATAATTCTCAATGACGAGCTTTCGGTAACCTTTACCCTTTAAAATTTCATCCGTTACAAAACTACAGGAAAAAGGGAATTCTTTTATTCTCATGACACGCTTTTCTATCTTATTCAGAAGGTTATCTGCTGCACCTTCATTATAAATTTCATCAGTGATGTAGCTATAAACCTCATCCAAATCTTCAAATGCTTTTGGTGCAATCTTAATTGTATTTATCCTCTGTCATATTTTTTCTTTAGATCCTTAAAGACCTTTTCTCCATCTAAAAGTTCATCCCCGCTTTTAATTTGGGCCTCCGCTTGAGCTAATTTTTCATACAGCTCCAGCTTAGCTATAAAATTCTCGTAGGCTTCCATGCTCATGACAACCATATCCCCATCCATTTTTCGTGATGAATAATGGTTCCTTTAATTGGTGACACAGTTCGGAGATTTCCGTGGTATTCTTCAAATCTTTTATTGGGCGGATTTCAGGCATAATATCATCCCCTCATTTCATTATTATGCCTTAATTTATATCATTATTATGTACATTCATCAATTAAGTTTACGCTTCCCACAAGCCCAAATTCATTAAAATCCCCGCAAATATCACCCTTTACAAAATCCAATATAGGATATTTGTTAAGACGATTATGCACCAAAATGAACCGATTGCGGAAGATTTTCTTTTACTTCGGAAGCTAAGACAGATAGATATAACTTAGAGATCATTGTTCGCCGAAAAAGAAACAAATGTTCTATTTTTTATTGACTCTACTCAAAAAAATAGTTATAATAAAAACAACTTCACAGGGAATGTATGTTCCCGTGTAACTAATTGACCCCCTTTAATTTTGATCACCTTTACCCTTGTAAAGGTGATTTCTTTTTAGGTGTGAGTCTGTTTCCAATCTTGGCTTAACCCATACTCCATCAACACTATTTACCGCAACCACTAAGCCTTATTAAGAAAAAAGTCTTTCTGGAATAAGAATATAACTTATAATGTTTTTTCCATTTTTATATTTGTTTCCATATACCCTAATTTCTCATATAGCCCTTTTGCCACTTTATTGTGGCCAAATACGTGAAGCCCTATCTTTTTTAATCCTAAATTTTCTGCTATAAATTCAACTTCCTTCATCGCAAGTGTTCCATAACCTTTACTTTGGTTGCCTTCCCAAATGTTAAGATCATAAATAAACCCTTTTTCACTTGTTTTGTGTGCAAGCCAAATCATACCAACCTCTTGTTCCCCGTCACGAATTATAAATAAATGGTTGTTTTCAGTTTTTTCTCCATCAGGTAATAACTTATTATATTCCTCTGTTGCTTTATTAATTGCCCCTTGTTGCTTCCAATTACCAGCCTTAATTTGTTCTTCTGCAAAATTTTTAATTGCATAACTTAAATATTGCTGGAATTCAACTGTGTTCATTTTTTCCAATCTGACAGTCATCCTTTTTCCTCCTTTTAAAGAAGCTTAGTTCCTCAACAAATTGTCCCTATTGCGGTATATTCTATATTACACTTAACATAAGAAACCCCTTTGGACAAATTACATCCAAAGGGGTAAAACTTTTTTATAAACGATCGAACTTTTTCAAAACGGTTAGAGCTTTATTTAAAATCCACATTAAAATCCGCAGAAATAACCTCTTTATTCAACGGTAACACTTTTTGCCAGATTTCTTGGCTTATCAACGTCGCAGTCACGGTGTAAGGCTGCATAATATGCAAGCAGCTGCATTGGTACAACACTTACAAGCGGCGTCAGCAGATCATGTACGTGTGGCACGACGAATGCATCAGTATCCAGTTCGATGCCGCGCATGCTGATGACCATCGCATTCGCGCCGCGTGCTTCCACTTCCTGCACATTGCTGCGGATTCCATAATTCACATTTGACTGGGTTGCCAGCGCAATAACCGGTGTACCGTCCTCAATTAATGCAATGGTACCGTGTTTTAATTCACCGCCGGCAAAACCTTCAGCTTGAATATAAGAGATTTCCTTCAGTTTCAAAGCACCTTCCAGGCAAACAAAGTAATCTGCACTTCTGCCGATAAAGAATGCATTGCGGGAAACAGACAAGTAATTACGTGCCAGCTCCTCAATTGTTTCTTTCTGATCGGTTAGTACTTCCATAGCATTTGCAACAATTGCAAGTTCCTGCAATGGATCAAAATCAAGTTCGATTCCTTTCGCTCTTGCTGAATCCACTGCCAAAATTGCTAAAACAGCAATTTGCGCTGTATATGCCTTTGTTGATGCAACGGCGATTTCCGGCCCTGCATACAAGTTTAAGGTGTAATTTGCTTCACGAGAAAGGGTGGAACCCGGCACATTGGTAATCGTCAGTGCCGGATGTCCCAATTCCTTTATTTTTACTAAGACGGCACGGCTGTCTGCGGTTTCTCCACTTTGTGAAATGAAAATAAACAATGGTTTCTCAGACAGCAGCGGCATATTATATGAAAATTCGCTTGCGACATGGACTTCAACCGGAATTTCAGCCATTTTTTCAATGAACTGTTTTCCGACTAATCCTGCATGGTAGCTGGTACCTGCAGCAATGATATAGATGCGGTCACACGCCTTCATCGCTTTGCGTACATGTTCATCAAGCTTAAGATTATTGTACTCATCCTGATATTCCTGAATGATTCTACGCATTACAAACGGCTGCTCATCTATTTCCTTCAGCATAAAGTGTGGATACGTACCTTTTTCTGTATCACTTACATCGATTTGTGCAGTAAATGGCTTACGTTCAACGACTACACCATCAAGCTTCTGAACCTCAACAAAATTACGATTTACCAGAACAACCTCCTGGTCAAAAATCTCCAAGTACTGATCTGTTTCCCTTAATGTTGCCATTGCATCACTTGCAATAACATTAAATCCTTTGCCAAGGCCAATCAGCAGCGGACTTTTATTCTTTGCAACATAAATGGTTTCACAGTATTCACTGTCGATAAGACCAATCGCATAAGATCCTTTTAAAAGGCTGACCGTTTTACGGAATGCTTCAGCTGTATCCTGGTATTTCTCATAATTTTTTTCCACCAGCTGTACAATGACTTCTGTATCGGTTTCGCTGGCAAAAACGGTTTCTCCCAAAAATTCTTTCTTCAAATCCTGATAGTTTTCAATAACACCATTATGGACAAGCGTAAACCTGCCTGATGTGCTTTGGTGCGGGTGCGCATTTTCAGCACTGGGTGCTCCGTGGGTCGCCCAACGTGTATGCCCGATCCCCATTGTGGACGAGACATTCTGATCCACTTTATCCCGCAACGCTGCAATTCGGCCATTTACTTTAAATAAATTCATTCCGTTGTCATTTAGCATTGCAATTCCGGCAGAGTCATAACCGCGGTATTCCAATTTTTCAAGTCCATTCAAAAGTATTTCTCTAGTATCATTTTGTCCGATATATCCTACAATTCCACACATATCGTTGTTCCTCCTTGTCAAAGGGGCAACAATCGACCTTCCATTCTGTTTGTATGGGGCGTATTGCTGCCCCTTTCCCGTGATTGTATTATCTGTGTTTGATCCTGCTCCATTCCGTTGTACAACAAGTCGCCTCGCTGTTTTAGAAATGTAAGCATTTCGATTGGGATGTGCAATCGGGAGGTACCCGCCGAATAACTCGAATGTCCTCCTCCTCGTCAACTATTCCATTTTTCCGGTCAGGAATAGTTCAGGCGCTTTTGTTCTGTAACGAAAAGTCCCACCTTTCTCTGTTTGAATAATTGTACGCTCATGCAAAAAAGCGTACACCACATTTTAACCGACAAAGTTATTAAGGTCAATCTTTTTTTAGGAAGGGTCACTATTATGTGTATGAAGCCTTCTGGCAGGTCGTGCTTATGAAAAATACTGAAAGTTTTAGGATCAATTGCAGATAATAACAGTACACTCATTTTATCGGAGGTATTACCATGACAAATGATTTCTGTCCGGTCAGATGGCCGGAAATTCCAACCCCATGTAAACAAATTGATTGTCAGGAATGCGGACTATATGAGCATGGTTCGCGAATGGTTTGGGGGGAGGGAAATCCTGATGCCCGGATTATGGTTATTCTCGATAATCCCGGACTGCGTGAAGACAAGGAAGGGAATCCATTTGTGTGCGGAACAAGGCAGGCATTGCAGCAGGCTGCACACCATGTAGGGCTTGGAAGTGAGGACATTTATGTGACTTATATTTTAAAACGAAAGCCGACACGTGCATATGATAAAGAAAACGTGCGTAAAATTTGCATGCGTCATTTGGATGAACAATTTGGTATAACACAACCTGGTCATGTTCTTTGTTTGGGAAATGTTGCCGTACATTCTTTTTTCCAGGACACTGATGCTGAAGTAAAAACGTTGCGTCAGCAATTACACCATGTGCGGGGATATCCAACAACAGTGGCCTATCATCCGCTTGCCGTCAGAAGACGTCCCAACCTATGGGCAAAATTTACGGAGGACTGGGAGTTTTTGGCGAAATGCCGGCATCAAAACCTTCAATGACCATGCCTAACCCGGTAAGTTTTTTATCACTGCTTGCAAAAAAAGCCCACTTCTTATTTCAGAAGCGAGCTTTCCTTCCTATATTCTAAGTGTGCCCCAGCATCTACACCAGGCTGTGCTCCTGCTCAAGCAGTTTTCCGTCTTTGATTAATAATACGCGGTCACATAAATCAAGTACACGTTCATCGTGTGTAACCATGATTCCGGCTTTACCACGCTCATGAACTTCTTCCGCGAGCATTTCCACTACTTCCCGGCCACGCTGCGAATCAAGACTTGCAGTTGGTTCGTCCGCTAATATCAGTTTCGGATCATTGATCAACGATCGGGCAATCGCGACACGCTGCCGCTCCCCGCCGGATAATTCATTCGGAAAGTTCCGCACACGATGCCCCAATCCGAAGTGGGCCAGTAAATCTTCTTCTTTCTCGTAACGCTTTTTATTTTTAGCGAGTATATTAACGACCCGGAGTTGATCGGTAACATTTAAATACGGAATCAGGTTTGCCGACTGAAATACGAATCCAATTTTCTCAAGCCGGATCCTTGTTTTCTTTTTTGCTGACAGATTTTCGATTGTTTCCCCGTCAATCAGAACAGTGCCGCTTGTTGGCGTTAACAGCGCGCCTGCTGTAGATAAAAACGTGCTTTTCCCTGATCCGGACGGGCCGATGACTGCGACAAATTCCCCTTCTTTTACTTCAAGTGAGACACTATCCAATGCACTGAATTCATTTGGGCCATCACGATATACCTTTGAAACATTTGTCATCTTCAATGTCATTGTGCTCCCCCCTCAATCGCTTCTTTTGGATCTATTTTAACCACCTGTGACAGTGAAATCAGTGAACCTATTACAGAAACCGCCAGCAGCAAAACAGCCGACTGCAGGATTCGGTCTGAACTCAGTACAAATGGCATGTCTTCAGGCAATAATGCTCCAACACCAACCGTCATAGCAGCTGCTGCCCCGATACACACAACAGAAAGAATGACCACCTGCCCCAGCAGACTTCGCATTAAATAAGACGTTTTTGCCCCCAATGCTTTCAATACACCAAACTGGGCCTTTTTCTGCAATGTAATCACATAGAAAAACACTGCCAGAACAAATGCTGCAATAACATACAGGAAGATGATCATCATGTTCAAGGACGCCTGCTCCTGCGAATAACTTGGCAAGCCTGCTAATACTTCATCCTTTGTCAGAACATCATATTTCTGTTCCAATTGCTGATCCGCATTTGCGTTTCCTTGTATCGCGACTGCATTAATATGATCCGACTTATTTTCCATGTAAATAACCGATGTGTGACTGTACCGCTGATTTGACACAAACCCGGAAACAGTATATTCATGTTTCATTCCATTAAAGGTGATTTGATCTCCAATGGAAATCCCTTCATTTTTCAGCTGATCATCTGCCAGCACTTCATTCGAATCACTCGGCATTTGTCCCTCTGTTACAGTTGGAACAATACCGCCATCCAGATTGGTCATAAACAAAGTTGCATCAGTGGTTTTATCGCTGCCTTTTTCTGTTATGGCTCCCATTTTTATGGCCAGTGATTCTGTCTTTTGGACACCTTCAGCCGATGAAATGTCATCTGTAATTGATTTTGAAAGTGATGATTGTGTCAGCTGGTTCTCTACGCCTTCTTCGATAACCAGATAATCCGTATCCATCGTAATAATTGCAGAGGCATTATCATATGAAAGTCCTTTGGCAAGACCGGATATAATAAAAATCAGCCCAGCAACCAAAATCATTATCACCCCAATCAGTATATAACGAAATTTAGCATGCATTAATTCCCGTATTGCTAAAAACATAAAAATCGTCCACTCCTTTCATAACAACATCTTTAGTATAGATGTTGAATATGAACAGAGAATGAACGATTCATTACGCTTTCGGAAGTGTTACAACAAAAGTGGTACCATGGTCAGGTTCACTTTCAACCATAATAGTGCCGTTATGCAGTTCGATTATTTTTTTCACAATGGATAGGCCAAGTCCTGTACTATTTTCGGTCCTTGTTCTCGCTTTATCAACCTTATAAAAACGATCAAAAAGATGGGGGATGTCTTTTTTAGCAATGCCAATCCCATTGTCATCCACCATTACATCAATTGCCTCCTGGCGCTCTTCAGCGTATATCCTTACTGTTCCACCGGATGCTGTATATCGGATTGCATTGGTCAGTAAATTCATCCACACCTGATGCAGCAATTTTGAATTGCCATGTATCCAATATGGGGCGTCTTCCAATTCAACGGTGATTCCTCTTTCAACCCAAAGCCATTGGGCAGCGGATACCACTTCTTTCAATTGTTCCCCCAGCTGGATGGATGTCGTTTCCCGTTCATCCATTTCATTGTCCAGAAACGATAGGGTCAACAGCTGCTTACCAAGCTGCGACAATCGTCTGCTTTCATTTTCAATGATTGTTAAATAATGTTTACGCTCTTCCTCCGTCATCTCCTCTTCTCTTAACAACTGGGAAAAACCTTGAATGGACGAAAGGGGCGACTGAATTTCATGGGAAACATTTGATACAAATTCCTGCCTTTTTTCTTCCGTCTGCTGCAGGTTATCACTCATTTTCGTAAAATCGCTGGCCAGCCTGCCAATTTCATCGCGACGATTTACATTCAATTTCACATGGTAGTTCCCTGCTGCGATTTTCCTTGTGGCATCTGTCAACCGTTCCACCGGTTTAACAATAAACCTTGTGCTGATTAAAATAAGCAAGAAACTAAACAAAAGAACAAGCACAAGCAGCACCGCAAGAAACATTCGCATTTCCCCGAACTGTTGCGTTGTATAAGGTCTTACAAATAACGCATACTCGGATCCATTCGCATTAATCGGTATGCCAATGGTATTTTTCAGCTTATTGTCAAAAAAACCGGTCACAAAAGGTTTCCACGGATAATTGGCAATTCCGTGATAGATGTGACCATCAAACACTTGCTGAATGACTGATTCCGGCAATTCAGTCGAATCAAATGAATCTCCAAAAGTCTCTGTTTGGCCATCTTTATGCACCAAATAAAATTTATAACCGAGGTCCGTTATGTCTGTCAGAAAACGATCTAACGGCTGCCCATTGTTATGGCTGTATATGGAGACGATGTCATGTGCAATCCGGGTTATCTTTTCATCATTTTTAGGTTTCAGAAACTGTTGATAATACAGATTGGTAACAGCAAATGCAATGATCGCACTGGCAATCATGATTACCATAGTAATGACAATAATTCGCACATATAATGTCCGCATCAGCTGTTTCCCCCATTGTTTCCGGGTATTTCCAATTTATATCCTTTTCCGCGGACCGTTTCAATGGTAAAGTCTTCCTTGCTGTCTGCAAACCGCTCCCTGAGCCGCTTCACATGAACATCAACAGTGCGGTCAATACCAATAAAATCATTTCCCCAAACATGTTCAATAAGCTGTTCCCTCGTAAAGATACGCCTTGGATAACTTGCCAGCTGTGCCAACAATTCAAACTCTTTTAAGGGTAGTATAATCAGCCTGCCATTCGAATTGACTTCATAATTGTTCCGATTGATGACAGTATTCCCGAGCCTGATTTCCGCCTCATTCGCCATTTGAAAGCGTCTAAGCAGTGCTTTAATCCGAAACAGCACTTCTTTTGGTTCAAACGGTTTTACGACGTAATCATCCGTTCCGGCCGTGTATCCTTTTTCCTTATCTGTAAGTTCCCCTTTTGCGGTCAGCATAATGACCGGAATATCATATGTACTGCGGATTTCTGCACACAATTCATAGCCATCGACATTCGGCATCATAATATCAACAATTGCCAGGTGTACATTTTTTGTTTCCAGTACATCCAGTGCCTCCTGTCCATCTATTGCCTCAAGTGCTTCATACCCTTCCTTTTGCAAATAAAAGCGAAGCAGTTCCCGGATATGCGGATCATCATCTGCAATTAAGATCGAAAACATAGCCTCAATTCCTCCTTTTACACGGGTACCTTGTTAAATGCACATAAAAGCCTGTACAGGAATGAAAGTGCACAGATTCTAACCGGCTGATAAACGCAGCTTGTAGGTGGGCATTGGTTCGCACGTTTGAACGGCACTTCGCACGATTGACTGAACAAACCCTCAGGATTTCGGCCTTATTATTCAAAAAATCGCTCTCGAAACCGAGAGCAATTTTAAAGGCCGTTATTCTTTCATGCCTAGCAGGTTTTCAATAACCGCTGCAACTTGATTCGTGTATTTTTCACAGGCCTCTTTCGTTGGTGCTTCCACCATTACCCGCACAAGCGGCTCCGTGCCGGATGGCCGTACAAGGACACGGCCTTCACCGTTCATCTCCGCTTCAACTGCATCAATTTCTTCCTGAATCTTAGGGTTCGACATGGCATTTTTCTTATCGGTTACTTTTACGTTTTTCAGAACCTGCGGATAGATCTCCATCTCATTGGCCAGTTCAGAAAGTGTCTTTCCGGTTTCCTTCATAACATTCACAAGCTGAATTGCTGTCAGCATACCGTCGCCGGTTGTTGTATGATCAAGAAAAATTATATGCCCGGACTGTTCGCCGCCAAGGTTATAGCCGCCGTTCAGCATTTCCTCCAGGACGTAGCGGTCACCGACTTTTGTCTTGTCACTTCGCATCCCGTGTTCTTCAAGCGCTTTGTAAAATCCGATATTGCTCATGACCGTTGAAACGACTGTATCATGGCGAAGCACACCTTTTTCATTCATAAACTTGCCGCAGATGTACATGATCTTATCACCATCGACAAGGTTTCCTTTTTCATCAACAGCAATCAGACGGTCGCCATCTCCATCAAAAGCAAGTCCAACCTCAGCACCTTTTTCAACAACGAAAGCCTGCAGTGACTCAGGATGTGTTGAACCATATCCGTCATTAATATTCAGACCATCCGGCGATGACCCGATAGAGTGGATATCGGCTTCCAAATCAGCAAACAGGTGTGTGGCAAGACTCGATGTTGCACCGTGTGCGCAATCCAAGGCAATTACCATATCTTCAAAATCATTATCAACCGTTTCTTTCAGGAATGAGAGATACTTTTGACCACCTTCAAAATAATCATTGATAACCCCAATATCTGCACCTGTTGGACGTGGCAGGTCATCTTCGCCATCCATCAGCTGTTCAATTTCGTCTTCCTGCGCATCTGTCAGTTTAAAGCCATCCGGTCCAAAAAATTTAATCCCATTATCTTCAACAGGGTTGTGGGAGGCAGAAATCATGATTCCAGCTTCTGCACTGGTCGCTTTCGTTAAATAAGCTACGCCAGGTGTTGAAATGACACCAAGACGCATCACTTCAGCACCAATAGAAAGCAGCCCCGCTACCAATGCACCTTCCAGCATATGACCGGAAACCCGGGTGTCACGTCCGATTAAGATTTTTGGCTTTGAAACACCTTTTGTCAATGAATAACCGCCAAAACGACCTAACTTATATGCTAATTCAGGTGTCAATTCAGTATTGGCAACTCCTCTGACACCGTCTGTTCCAAAATAATTTCCCATGCTGTTTCTCTCCTTTTTCCATTTACCCTCTTCATGTGGGTAAAACGCATCTCTCGCGCTTATGATACCTTCCTGTTCACGTATCAGGTAATTTCAATTGTTACCTGTTTATATTCTCCGGTCAAATCTACGTTTTCCGGCCCTTCCAACGACACCGGAAGCACATGCTCACCTTCTTCCAGTCCGCTTGCATCAACAGTGGCGGCTATATCCTCTGCAGAAGTTGCACTAACATCTTTTTGTTTTCCGCTAACGGTAACTTCCATTGACTGGGATTCCGGCTGTACAAATGATACTTCCTGTCCATCCTGAAGGTTCTCCACTTCAATCGGAACGTCCTCCAATGTCTTCTTCTGTTCCAATTCAACCTTCACTTCAACTTTTTTGCTGTTTTTTACATGCACCCCGTCCGGAAGAGCCAATCCAACTTCCACTGTCCCGGATTCATTTAAATCAGATAGATCAATATCTTCCGTTGGGACCTCTTCAATTCCTTTTAATACATCACTTGTCCCATATAATTTTACCTTGTCCACATTAGCAGATACAGAGGACATTGTATAGCCTTCCGGAAGCTCACCGGTTGTTGACACCGAGACCGGCACAGACTTACTCGGGTTGTGTACATCTACTGAAACCGCCACACTCTCCGGCTCCATTTGGACATTTAGTTCATTGCCCCGTGCATCATAGACATTAACGGGGACCTCCCTGTTGTCAATTGGCTCCTTCAATCCCGCAACATCGACAAATACTTTCACAATAGCAATTTGATCGATGATTTCCTTGGAGCTGGTAATGGTCACTGTGCTTGGTTCAACAGTGCTTTGACCAAGTTCATACCCTTGCGGCAGCTTATCGGTATTGATAAAGTCAGTTGTAACCGTAAACTGTTTGGATGCACGCTCTTCAATCGTAACCTCAACCGTTTTCGGTTCAATATAGACTTTTAATTCCCTCGGCACATTTGCATGTTTTAATTCAACTGTATGTGTACCTTCATCCAGTCCTTCCAGATTGACATAGATATCGAAGTTTTTCTGTCTGGCCGTTGCCTTCAGCGTACTTTCTGAACCTTCCAGCGTTACAGATACTGTTTGAGGCACACCGCCGACAACATATTTCTCCTGATCGATCCGGATATTAACAGGCATATTTTCAATCGTTGCCACTTCCTCATTGCCACTTGGAAAAATGCGCGATTCATTGCTATCGTATTTATCAATCTCCACTTGAACGAAGACATATAACAAAACAGCAAAAACGAGTGACACACCACGAACGAACCAACGGCTTTTAAACCAATTATCCATTCTTCTTCCCCCTCCGATTTCGTGACTTGGATTCAGGGGTTTTAAGTGAAGGTGACAGATTTCCGCGCAGAAATTCACGTAATGCTTCCTGGTCCAATTCCCGCATCAATTCACCGTTTTTGGTACAAGAGATATTGCCGGTTTCCTCCGACACGACGATTGTCAGGGCATCTGTTACTTCACTGATTCCCATGGCAGCCCTATGCCTTGTACCCAGTTCTTTGGAAATAAAAGGACTCTCCGATAAAGGCAAATAACAGGCAGCTGCCATAATCTCCTCATCTTTAATAATGACCGCCCCGTCATGAAGCGGGGTGTTTGGTGTGAAAATATTAGTGAGAAGCTGATGCGTAAGTTTCCCGTTGATTGGAATGCCTGTCTCAGCATAATCACCAATGCCCGTCTCACGTTCCAATGAAATCAGCGCACCAATCCTACGCTTTGCCATATATGTACACGACTGGATAATCGCCTCAATTTTTTGTTCTAATATTTCTTCCTCAGATCTGGAGCCTCTTGAGAAAATGTTTCCCCTGCCCAGCTGTTCCAGTGCACGTCGCAATTCAGGCTGAAACAGGATCACAATGAATACAAATCCCCACGTTATTGCCTGATTGGTTATGTATTGCACCGTTTGCAGTTCAAACACCCTGCTAAGCACCCATACAACAAGTACCACAATAATACCTTTTAAAAGCTGTATCGCTTTAGTGCCCCTGATCAACATGATTAATTTATATAAAACATACCAGACGAGAGCTATATCTACGCCGATTCGCAACAGGTTTAAAAAAGTAAATCCCCCATCAAGCATGTTCACACTTCCTTTTGTACATTAGTCTTCTTCCCATCGATTTTTAATAACCACTCTTTATTATATCATATTACTTAACCAGTATTGAAATGAAAAAAAGCCCGGCATTTGCCAGACTTTTATCGTCTATTCAAAATGATTTACTCATCCATTGAAAATACACTTTCAACCATATCCTTCGTGTGATACCATATCCATTCAAAAATCTGATCCACCTGCTTTAGTTCACCATTTACCTCGCCAACAGATGCCATCAGACCGGTCCCCTCTATTTGCTTATCAATCAGTTCTCCATTGATGATTGTGACATTACCATCAACCGTCCCCTCAATCCGGAGATCGCCGTTTTTAACAAGCAAGTCACCCGAAACCGTAACCCCTTCAGGTACAATTACCGTATCACCCTGAACGACCAGATTTTCCTGTTTGGATACAACCAGTGCACTATCCTGATTCCAGGCAGAAAAAATACCACTAAACATAAAAATGAAAAAGATCGCTGCCGATGTCAGAATTGGATGAGTCTTAAACCAGCGCTTATAGCGTACACGCTTTCGTTCAACAGGCAAATTTTCCATGACCCCTTCTGTGAAATCAGAAGGTGCTGTAATCCGTTCTGTGCTTTGGACAAGTGTAATCGCGCGCTTCAATTCATGAAAATGCTTTTGGCACTGTTCACAATTCTCCAGATGGTGCCGTAACTTGTCTTCTTCCTCTTGTAATATATCATTATCCAAGTATTTATGCATTAGCTCTATTGCTTCATTGCTGCAATTCAAGTTGATCACACTCCTTTACACATGGCGAAGCTTTTTGCGTAATGCCTCGCGCCCCCGATGAATTCGGGTTTTTACGGTACCAAGAGGAATGTCCATAATCTCACTGATCTCTTTCAGTGAGAAATCTTCCAGGTAACGCAAAATGATGATGCCGCGATATTTAGTCGGAAGAGATGCTATCTCACGGTGAATATATTGTTGCAATTCCATACTTTCAGCTTCTTCATCGGGCAAACGATTGTCCGCGGCAAGCTGTGAATACATATTCAGCCCTTCTGTTCCGGTTATCTCCGCATCCAGATAATAGTCAGGTTTTCGTTTTCGTATCCGGTCAATCGTCAAATTGGTAGCAATTCGATACAGCCAGGTTGAAAACTTCCGATTCACGTCAAACGAATGAATGTTTACAAATGCTCTGATAAATGCTTCCTGTGCTATATCTTCAGCCTCGTGACGATTCCCCAGCATACGGTAGCAATGCTGAAATATTTTGTGCTGATAAAACGAGACTATACCTTCAAAAGCAGCCTGATCTCCCTTTTTAACCTTTTTAATTTTCTCTTTAATTAATGATTCCATTTATCTGTACCTCCGCCAGATATGCGGTAATACGCATACGAATAAACCCTGCTAAAGGTTTCAAAAACTTTTTTCTGCTTTGAAGTTGTTTAAATATGCAAGAATTTGGGTAGCTTGTTACTATAATTATACTAGATTGAGGGGTGGTTTTGTGGATAATAACTCATTAATATTGGAAAAGATTGAACAGTATCGTGATGAAATGATTATTTTAAGCAACGACCATGGGTTAACCTCTGAAATTGTCATAGAATCCAGCAAAAAACTGGATGACCTTCTAAATACGTATCAATACTGAATAAAAAATATACCTCATGCATTGGACATTTCATTTATAGGGAATGTCTTTTTTCATGGAATTTTAAACCGTAAAACAAACCCGTACCCATTTAATTACGGTACGGGCTTATTTTGTATGGTGGAGTTTTATTTCAATTTCTCACCAAATAATGAACCAATCAATCCGACCGCCATTGTTGCGGTTTTATTTTTATCATCAAGAATCGGGTTCACTTCCACAAATTCTGCTGACGTAATCAGATTGGATTCTTCCAGCATTTCCATTGCAAGATGGCTTTCCCTATAGGATAACCCGCCAATTACAGGTGTGCCCACACCAGGCGCTTCTTCCGGATCCAGTCCATCAAGGTCAAGGCTTAGATGAACACCATCCGTCCGTTCTCCCAAGTAGTCAATCGTCTCTGTCATCACTTTCGTCATACCCATACGATCAATTTCGTGCATCGAATAAACAATTATGCCCCGTTCTTGTATTAGTTCCTTTTCTCCCGGATCAAGCGAGCGTGCTCCAATAATCACAATATTTTCCGGCTTTATTTTAGGCTGATAGTCCAGAATGTCTGTCAGCTTTTCGTGGCCGATACCCAGACTCACGGCGAGTGGCATTCCATGAATATTGCCTGATGGTGATGTCTCGCCAGAATTCAAATCCCCATGTGCGTCATACCAAATCACACCAAGATTCTCATAATGCTTGGATATTCCCGCCAAACTTCCGATAGCGATGCTGTGGTCTCCACCAAGTACAAGCGGGAAACGGCTATTGTCAATTTCCTGATCAACCATCTCCGCCAGTTTTTGATTTCCTTCAGCAACCTGCTTTAGATTGCGCAGATTACCTTCCTGTTTTTCGTATTTACTGTCAGGACGTGAAATTGGCACGTCACCAAGATCGTTAATATTATATTTCAGGTTTTCCAGTGTTTCCACAACACCGGCATAGCGAATAGCACTGGGACCCATATCAACCCCGCGGCGGCTTTGGCCCAGATCCATCGGTACTCCAATTATCGATAAGTCTTTTTTCAATGTAAACGCCTCCTCTGCTTTACATTTTATCGAACAATTGCAACATGACTCAACTCAACAAAAATATGTATATATATTCATTCCTGGGCTGATTGCCTTTCCCGATACAACTAAAAAAAACGTCCAACTCAGGACGTCCTTTATTAAATCATTACCGCGCCGTCGGAACAAAGTGTAAGATCGAGCGGTTTTATTCCTGCTTTTTTCCATGCTTTCATCAATTCGTTAGCCTGCTCTTCGGAGGGCATAAAAGCAATACCGCAATCACCGCCACCTGCTCCGGATGGTTTTCCAGCACCACCATGCTTCTCCGCCAAATCACACAACACAGTCAATGCCGATGTTTCAATGTCCACTCCGGCGTTTTTGCCAACTACTGAAAGTGCTTGGCGATTCAGCCTGACCCCTTCAATGACCTTTGTCGCGTAATCATGTTGAACACCATCCAGAAAACTTCCGACTGCCTTCCCACTGTCGGAAAGGAATTGTTCGTACAATAATTCATTCGTATCTTTCAGTCTTCTGATCTTTTGGATAAGTGATGAGGTCGATGCAGGAGAACCAGTCCAGCCTATGCATATATGCAGGTTTTCCGGCAAACGGGTGGGACTCAACGAGAAATATGGCCAATCAGAACCTGCAAGTTCCGTTATCGTGCCGGCTTTATCATACGCATCCAGAAGCCAATCTGCTTGAAAAGAAGAATATTGCAGCATCCCCCCGTGAGATGATGCAGCAACATCAGCGCCGGAACCATTTCCCTGCGTAATGACATGGGAAATCGATGCAAGCTTAAAGATAAGTTGTTGGGATGCCTTTTGCGGCAAAAACTTTTTCAAAACAGCTGCAATGACGGCAGTTACCACTGCTGCACTTGATCCCAAGCCATATTTTTGGCCGCCGGTATCATCCAATTCACTCCGGACTTTCAGATGGAACGGCTCCACCAGAATATTATTTTCAGCTAAATAAGAATAAACTACTGTCATTGCATTTTCGACAAAGCGTACCCGATCATCATCCGTGCGTATCACAACATGTTTATCTGTCCAGGCCCATTCAATATCTGTCAGATCAAAATTATGTAAAGAAAGACGGTTATCTCCGCTTTGTTCCAAGGTGGCATAAACAAAACGGTCAACCGCCATGACCACGAGCTTCTGATATTTTTCAAGAACGGCAAATTCTCCTGCAATCATTAATTTCCCGGGTGTTTTGATAGTTATTGATTTAGACAAGATGTTTCAACCCCTAAAGATAGGATATTCCCTGGCCCGCTTTACTGGAAATCACATCATGAACACCAGGGATGTCACGGAGAGATTGCTTTAATATCTGCTCATTCTCCGGCAAATAAAGGACTTTCACATTCGGACCCGCATCAATTGTGAAATATGCGGGAATTCCATTTTCTCTTAGTTCCCGCACTGCATGCATAACAGCCATTGTCGTATCATGCCAATAAGAAAAAGGAGGATTTGCTCCCAAAGTAGTTGCATGCATCTTCAAACAGTTTGCTTCAGCAATTTTACCAACTTTTTCAAAATCCTTCGTTCGGATACCATCTTTGATCTGATCCATATCATGTGGAATACCGTCAATCCAGCTTGAATAAAACGCTGATGTGTCGACCGTGCGCTTCATTCCTTCACGGCTAAGTACTTTTTTCGCTTTTGAAGACAGAACTACCGCCGCTACACGAATGTCCCAATGGTCAGCCGGAGCAATCGGGACAGCGTATGAATCGGTACCATCAGCTTTGGAACCCTTTTCCCATTCAACAAAACCACCATAAATAGAGCGGCATGCTGAACCGGAACCTTGTCTTGTTAGACGGGAAAGCACTGTTTCGTCAACCGGTAATCCCAATGCCTTCACAGCAGCTGCTGCAAGTGCAGCAAATCCGGATGCAGATGATGCAAATCCGGCGGCAGTTGGTACATGGTTGGTCGAATTCACTGTTGCAAAAAAATTATCTTTTCCGGCGAAGCTTCGAATAAGATTCAGAAAGCCCGTTACACGATCAAATTGTCCATCAACAACCGCCTCACCATTCAAATAGAATTGATCTTTCGTCAATTCTGTCCTGAATTCAACGGAGGTAGTTGTATAAAATCCATCCAGCGTTAAGGAAAGGCTGCTATTCATAGGGAGAATCAATGATTCGTCCCGTTTTCCCCAATACTTGATCAAAGCAATATTTGTATGTGCCTTAGCTGTTGCTTTCATGCGTATCCCCTCACACCTGACTTCTTTTAATTATTTCGTAAAACAAATGGCCATACAGCATGGGCACCAAACTTTTTCAGTTTTTCAGCCAATTGTCTGGAATGCACTTCATTACGTGCTAACGCAATAATGCAGCCGCCATTTCCGCCACCGGTTAATTTTGCGCCCAATGCACCTTCCTGTCGTGCAAAATATATTAAACGGTTAAGACCGGCGTCACTAACACCAAGTGCTTCCAGTTCCCGTTGTGCTTCGTTTAGCATCTGTCCGAGCAGATGTTTGCTGGCAGTCTCCAGTGCATTTCTGGCCCGGTGTGTAATTTCCCCGATACGATCCAACTTGTTCTGAATACGCTTCGGTGCAGACCTTAACAGACTTGCCACGGATTCAACAGCTGAACGCGTATCGCCAACTCGTCCGGAATCCGCTACGATAAAGTGAAAATCACCTTTTGGATCAATAAAATTAATCGGCTCATCTTTTTCATACCAAACCGGTGACCCGGAAGTTATAGTTAACGTATCAATTCCACTTGGAACACCATGGGCATATGTTTCCGATATGTTTGACAGATTAAGCAAATCTTCCTCTGAATACCGCTCACCGAAGAAGTGAAATAGCGATTTAACAACTGCAATTGCGACTGAAGCACTTGAACCCAGTCCTTTACCAGGTGGAATCGATGATTTAATCCGGATCATAAAATCCTGGCACGGCAAATGCAGATGTTTCAACGTTTCTTTAATACACGTCACAAGCCCTTCCAGCATTTCGGGGGCAGATTCAATTGGACCAGTATAAAAAGAACTGTTCAATTGAACTGAACCCGGAACATAATCAACAATTGATTCCACACCGACCAATGGGAATGGGATGGCAATTGCGGGTTGCCCGTGTACAACTGCATGTTCACCGATTAAGATCAATTTACTATGAGCTATACCAATAGCTGTTTGTTCTGAAGTTGTTGCCTTTTCTGCACTCATTTTGTATACTCGTCCACCAATTCTTTAGCTTTTCCGACACGGATTTCCTTTTCATTAACCAATCGTTCAGCAATGATATCAATCATCTCCCCTGTAGCTCCTGCCGCGATTGCAACAGAACGAGAATGTAAAGCCATATGGCCTTTTTGAATCCCATCTGTCGCCAAGGCCTTAAGCGCTCCAAGATTCTGAGCAAGTCCAACAGTGACAATAACCTGTGCAAGTTCCCGGGCAGATTCCACACCTAAAATTTTCAATGCTATTTTGGCCATGGGATGCACCCTTATGGAACCTCCAACTGTACCAACTGACATCGGCAATTCCAGTTCACCAACAAGGTTGCCCATTTCATCTTTGGACCAAACCGTCATTGATCCATATTTTCCATATCTGGCAGCATGGGCATGTGCCCCTGCTTCAACGGCACGCCAATCATTGCCTGTCGCGATTACAACCGGATCAATACCATTCATGATCCCTTTATTATGTGTTACCGCTCTAAATGGATCAGATGCAGCAAATTCGTACGCATGGATTACACCGTCCCGCACTGCCTCACCGGAAAAATCACCTGTTGCAAGTAATTCAGGCGGAATAACGCAACGTGCTTTTGCCAGACACCTGTCCGGATAGTTGGACAGAATCCGCAAATAAACTTTGCCATCGGTTATTTTTTCAATAGTTGGAGCCAGTGACTCCACCATCGTATTAATAATATTCGCACCCATAGCATCACATGTGTTTACATAAATATGCAGGACAAGCATTTTTCCGTACGCTGAATCGGATTCCTCGTTTAATATCCTGACTTCCAAATCTTCCGCTCCACCGCCTCTGGCCATGAGACTGGGGTATGAAGCGTTTGCCGCATCGATCAAAGCATCTTTTTCACTCAAAACCGCTTCTTTGGCAGCAGAAAAATCAGGGCAGCCAACCACCTGAATCTGACCAATCATAACCCGTTCGGTTGATTCAGCGATGAATCCGCCCGCTTCTCTGACAATCTTGGCAATATGACTTGCTGAAGCGAGGATAGATGGTTCCTCTACCGCCATCGGGATTGTATATTCCTTATCATTAATTAGAAAATTCAGTCCTAACCCTAACGGAAGCGGAAAGGTTCCAATCACATTTTCTATCATTTTATCCGCAGTTTCAGTTGGCAGCGGCTCTTTGGAAAATAAAATATCCTGCTCTTTTTCCGAGAAACCTTCCATTGCAGTAAGCAATTCCCTGCGTTCCTCAACTGTCTTATTGTAAAAGCCAGGAATCCGGGAAGTCTTCATACCATCTCATCCTTTAGATTATCTTAAATTTATATATGTTCATGCAGTTATTGTATAGTAATAATTTACTGTATCTATTATGTAAAAAAACAGCTAAAAATGCAAATAAACAAGGTTGTTGGTAATCATAACGACCTTGTTTATCTACTATATCATATGTGTTATGTATTTCCGCCAAATTATTCAGCATGTAAAAGCCCGGTTTGAATAGTGAGCCATGGAGGATTCGAACCTCCGACCCTCTGATTAAAAGTCAGATGCTCTGCCGGCTGAGCTAATGGCTCATGTTATGAATGTCAGCTTTTCAAGGATGTTTGCAGTCAGCTAGCGGCTCACTCATTAAATTAATTCGTTATATCCGCATTTTTAAGTGGGTTACGACGACTTTAAATAAAAAGTTTTTTATACAAACATTAAAAAGGCTGGGCTGCTAGGATTCGAACCTAGGATACACGGGATCAAAACCCGATGCCTTACCGCTTGGCTACAGCCCATCAATTACTATAAATATGGTGGAGGGGGAGAGATTCGAACTCCCGAACCCTGAGGGAGCGGATTTACAGTCCGCCGCGTTTAGCCACTTCGCTACCCCTCCCAATGTATTCTAACCTGCAACAACGGTAATTATGCAAAAAAATGGTGCCGGCCAGAGGAATCGAACCCCCAACCTACTGATTACAAGTCAGTTGCTCTGCCAATTGAGCTAGACCGGCATTTTATGGAGTGAGACATATAACCAATGTATCCATGTATCTTACAGGAAAATGGTGGAGGATGCAGGGCTCGAACCTGCGACCCCCTGCTTGTAAGGCAGGTGCTCTCCCAGCTGAGCTAATCCTCCGGAATCCTTAATGCAAAAAATAATGGTGACCCGTACGGGATTCGAACCCGTGTTACCGCCGTGAAAGGGCGGTGTCTTAACCACTTGACCAACGGGCCTAGCAATCATGTATAGCATATAAGTTCAAATTGTGTCAGAAACTGACGAATTACATTATATACAGATAAATGATATTTGTAAAGGGGTTTTTTATTTTTTTATTATTGCCTGGTTGAAATGACATCTATTTAGACCCTTTCTGCGATATTTTGCCGGAATTGGGTTCTTTTTTAATTTCTGTTTCTCCACGGCAACTTTCATCATATAATAAAGTGGTAGGGGGGGATTTAATGATTGATTGGTTTGTGGGGGTGGACGGAAAACCATTTGTTGCATTTGGACCAAGTCATCTTGTGATGCTGATCATCTATTTTTTGGGACTTATTCTTTTTTTCATCTCATTTACTAAAATCCGGGAAAGTCGTACCATCTATAATATTCTGCGTTGGACGCTGTTTGGAATACTTATCTTTTCCGAAATTACCTATCAAATTTGGGCAGCGGTTAATGGCTTGTGGAATCCCAGGGAACATCTGCCGCTGCATCTGTGCGGAATAACAGGGATTACAGGGGCCATTGCCCTTTGGAATCATAATAAGAAGTTAATTCGTATCACATTTTTCTTCGGACTGATACCCGCTTTCCTTGCAATTGTTACACCTGAATTACCTTTTGATTTCCCGCACTTTCGTTATTGGAAATTCTTCATCCATCATATTTTTATTTCCTGGATCGGCTTATTTTTAGTCGTTGCCAATTATACGGAAATAACATTCAAATCAATGCTGGAAAGCTACGGATATATATTGCTTTATGCCTGTTTAATCGGCTATATCGTAAATCCATTACTGGACTCCAATTATCTTTACCTGTCACACACACCGACAGCCAGTACGCCATTGGATTTATTGGGCAGCGGTTTTATCTACTACTTCACCCTTTGCCTGTTGGCTCTAATTGTATTTTTCATTCAATATAAAATATATCATTTCTTCACCCACGGTAAACAAACACCCAAATAGCAAGAGGGTGTTTGTTTACTAAGAATACATAATTGCTACCACCCATACAATAACGATAACCGGAAGTGATACATACAATGATTGCCATATCGCCATCTTTTGCCTTTTTATTAAGAAAAAAGCTACAAACAATTCCATTATGGTCACGATGACAGCCAGAATAAAGAGTAAATTCATGTGGTACCCCCCTTTCCTTTCAAGTTTACACATTTCCAACATTTTATGAAACAACAAAAAGCGACTAAATCCCTGTAGAATCTAATCGCTTTTACACGTATCTATTTTACCAACACGCTCGTAGTTTGTTTGCCAGGATGGTGTTCGGGAAGTGAATCACCTGCTCCAAACAAATTATCCCGGAGTGAGGTTCCGTTGTAATCACGTTTTACCAATCCTCTATCCTGTAAAATCGGAATCACCAGTTCAACAAAATCTTTAAAGGTCCCTGGTGTGATTGCGTATGCAATATTAAATCCATCTACTCCTGTTTCATCTATCCATTCCTCAAGCTGATCAGCAATTTGTTCTGGTGAGCCGGTGATAAATCCGCTCATCCCGCCAATCCCAACAAAATCTTTTATCTCCCCAACCGTCCATTGTTTCGTCGGATCGATACTTGTAAAACTTTCCAGAGCTGAACGAATCGAATCATTTTCAATATATTCAATAACCTGTGTCTCATCATAGTCGGAAAGGTCAATTCCCGTCCATCCACCGAACAAAGCCGCCGCACCTTCATGACTGACATACTGTTTATAGTCAGCCAGTTTTTGCTGTGCTTCCGCTTCTGTTTTTCCGACAATTGGTGTCAGCATCGTTAAAATTTTCACCTCATCCTGCGATCGGTTCGTTTTTGCAATATCCTCCCGCAGACGCCTAACTGTCTCTTTAGCAGCATTTTTAGTTGGCGGACCAATAAACACCAATTCAGCATGCTTTGAGGCAAATGCTCTTCCCTTTGGTGACGCACCAGCCTGATACAACACCGGTGTTCTCTGTTTGGATGGTTCAGATAAATGGGCACCCGGGACTTTATAATATTTTCCTTCATGCCTGATATCATGAACCTTATCCGGATCCGTATAGATGCCATTTCCTTTATCCAGCTGAACCGCATCCGCTTCCCAGCTCGCCTCCCACAGTTTGTAACAAACATCCACATATTCTTCTGCAATATCGTACCGTTCATCATGTTTAATCTGACCGGCCCTGCCCATGTTGACCGCTGCACTTTTCAAATAAGATGTAACTATATTCCAGCCGACACGTCCATTTGTTAAATGGTCTAACGTTGTCATCCGGCGGGCAAACAGATAAGGATGCTCATGTGTAACCGAAGATGTAACCCCAAATCCAAGATGATTCGTAACGGCGGCCATTAACGGAACAACCAGCAGCGGATCATTCACCGGCGCCTGGGCCCCTTGCCGGACAGCTGCATCCCTGGAACCTCGATAAACATCATATGTGCCAAGAACATCCGCGATAAACACCGCATCAAACCTTCCCTTCTCTAACAGCTTGGCAAGTTCAATCCAATAACTGCTGTCCTTATAACGATGTGACTCATCATCAGGATGTGTCCATAATCCCGGGGATTGATGCCCCGCACAATTCATATCAAATGCATTTAAAAAAATTCGTTTCTTCGTCATACAGTTACCCCTTTCTGTTTTAGATAGCTTAATTCCAAACAACTGTTCCTTTTACTAAATCCGCAAAATAGTATAACTGTTTCTCCGTCCGTTCCAAAATTGCATCTTCAATAATCGGATTGTTCCTATGTTTGTCAATTTGATCATCTAATAAATAAAGACCTTTCAGATTATGCCCTTTTAATGTCGCAAGCACGGGTTTTAATGTGTATTCAATTGCCAGCAAATGTGAAGCACTCCCACCGGTCATTACAGGAAGAACAGGTGTATGCTGCAGCACATCCCGCGGCAAAACATCCAATAATGCCTTCAGCACGCCTGAATAGGCTCCTTTGTACACAGGCGATCCAACGATAACACCACTGGCATTCCGAATCATCAATGCGATATCCCGGATAGCCGGGCTTTCCCAGTTTCCCGTAAA
This sequence comes from Virgibacillus siamensis, assembly GCF_900162695.1. Classification (NCBI taxonomy): domain Bacteria; kingdom Bacillati; phylum Bacillota; class Bacilli; order Caryophanales; family Bacillaceae; genus Virgibacillus; species Virgibacillus siamensis. Next base: position 2,647 of record NZ_FUIH01000006.1, on the reverse strand, counting down.
AAGATCTTCATATGGTAAATCTCTGACAGAGAGATGTGATACCGTAAAATGTTTTTGGATTAGCAAATCACCCATATACCTTAGTACACTATCCGATCTTGAAGCGGCAGAAGGACTGCCCGACAATACAACAATTTCACCCATAATGATCATCCTTTCCTCATAAAATTCATTTTAATGGTTTTGCCAAATTCTGTTAAAAAACCCCCTTTCCTTGGATAAGAAAAGAGGGTTGCTGACGGTTATTCGATTCCGCTCTTATCTCCCAAGAAATTAATCTTGCTGGATTTAGCACCATCCTGACAGTGTCAGAGGTTGCTGAAGCTTCACAGGGCCAGATCCCTCAGCTTCTCTTGATAAGATATTTTATTGTTGCAGTACATTATATTCCTATTAGTCTGATAAATCAAGTGGGTTTTTGAAAAAAGATGCAAATCAACATAAATTTCCCATCTATTGTTCATATAAAAGTCAAATGTCGTTAAATTTCTTCCCCATCTTCTTGTTCCGCAGTAAACGTCCAGTTAAGTTTCAGGGAGTCACCCTGGAATTGATTCTGATCCTCGCCATTATCCACAAATGAGATATCAACATAAAAATTTTCATAGTGGCCATTTTGATCCGCGGGAAGACCATCCCCACCAATCACATCAATGGGACCATCCCTTTTTAGTTGATTTAGAGTCGTTTTTGTGATGAGTTTCTTCCCTTTGCTTGTATTATAGAATAACTCTACCCGAATGTGCTTCCCAAAGTTCAACGTATTATCACCTTTGGCATCATTCACTTTATAGTCTGTATCCAACATTACTTTTGAGAAATTAAGTGTCCCGGTATTCTGAATACTAAATGACTGTTCCTGTGTGTCTCCCGGCTTTATGTTATCCAGATTAAAAATAACATTTTCATCATTTCCGGCAGGTTGGTTGAACGTTAATTCCATAGTTCCTGCCGCGAATGGTATTGTTGGTTTTTTCTGAATCGCTAAAATACACGTACGTTCCTCCCCCCGATAAGGCTGAGCCCAAGTGCAGCCGAAATGATCCCCATGCCCAATCGTATTATATGGTTAACCAGTCATTTCTGGTTGACCTATTTTTAATAGGTTTTATGCTTAAGGTAGCCGGGGTAGGACGATCTGGCCCGTGGGACACTGATCCCGTCCGTAATACTGTCCACCCCCTCCTTGTAGAAACATGTTTGAGGCTGGTTGGGACGCGATCCCGTATAAAAAGCGAAGCTATGAAACTACAAGTGATACAGGGGCGTACCGGCGAATCTAACAAAGGAGTAGTGATTACATATGGACCCTGTCATTGGCCTGGATGTAGCGAAAGGGGAAAGCCAGGTCCAAGCTTTTTTACAACGGATAATAGATGCCTTGGCTGAGACTTTTAACGAATATAAATTGGTCCGATCGGTTCCCGGAATCGGAAGAAAGATTGCTGCCACAATCATCTCCGAAATAGGGGGAACAGACCAATTTGAACGCCCTAAACAACTGGCTGCCTATGCAGGATTAGATCCAAGTGTTTTTGAGTCTGGAAAATATAAAGCATCAATCAACCGCATCACCAAAAGAGGGTCATCAAGATTGCGTCAGGCCCTTTATACAGCGGTGCAATGTGGTCGTACCAAAAACCGAAACAAGAAAATTATAGCCTTTTATGATCGTAAAAGAAACGAGGGCAAACCGCACAAAGTCGCAGTGATTACCAGTGCTAATAAACTCGTTCACTGGATCCAACGTCAGGAAGTTTTTGTAGATCAATCATAGAATCATTTTGATTTCACAATATTCCGATACCTTATTGAATATACGGTAAGGTTATTTGGTATGTCCAATTTAAGTGTAACATCTTTTTTTGTACTTTTTTACCTTAAAATATTGACAACTATTAGCTGGTATTACTGTTTTATACCCATGATGTTTTAGCTAGGCGAAAAAGACCGGAAGTTGACGGTTATGTCCGACCAGAAGTAGACTAATAGAGTGACCGAGGAAAAAACCTGAAGAAAGGAAAAGGACGTCCCCCATTAACGTGAAACTGCGGGAACAATTTCACTGGAGACGCCCACCAAAAAAACAATATATGGTAAGTATATCAGATTATACGTTGGTTGAGAAGAAGAATGAGCCTGGCGTTTTTTGTTAGGAGTGCGGAAATCAATCACTGTCCTTGTTGTGAAGGTCCTCTAATAGTGGCAGGTAGTCGGCGAAGAGTATGGTATAGACATTCCGGAGATAAAGCGAAACTTATTATACGTCGTCTTTTTTGTGAACGCTGTCATAAAATTCATCACGAACTACCAGATCTTCTAGTCCCCTACAAGCGTTATGGGACAGAAAGCATCGAACAGGTTCTGGATGATCAATTGATAGATGTACCGGCTGATGAATCGACATTGGGGCGCTGGCGTGAATGGTTTCGGAATTGGGGGCCTTATGCTGTGGGTTGTTTCAATTCTATTATCAGGCGCTTTCAATTGGATTTACCTGTGGGGAGCACGTCCGATCCTCCACGGACCGTGCTCCAAAGAATCGGACGCAATGGAGAATCATTCGTTGGATGGCTGGCGAAAGTTGTCCGTCCCATTGTAAATGTTCATTTATGGGTACAGACCCGTTCTGCATTCCTGTCCAAAC